>NZ_JBFUFF010000167.1:0-8975 GCF_056403555.1 Rhizobium sp. P2_G2 | reverse complement strand
ACTTTTCCGCAGGCGAGGGAGAGGAATACATCTGGGCATCGTGGCGGTCCGGATCGCTGGAGGAACTGGTGGCGACCTGGCCCGCCAGGACGCCACCCAAACAAAGCGAGCTCGGGCGAGGCTGGTGGCTGCCGACGCTGGAGGAGTTGCGAACGGCGCGGCGCAGCGCCAAATCCAGGCGGCGCACCAAAGGTCGCCGGCAAGAAGGTTCCTCTGGTGGGARCACAGCAAACGACCCTTGACGAATTTCGACGCTTGCCGCCGATCGAGCCGCGCGAGATGGGCGGGCTCTGGAAAGGGCGTGGCATCCCAGCCGGGCATCCTTTCGATGGCGTCCTGGAAAATCTCGGCTGGTTCGGCAAGCGGTTCAGGCCGGACATGCGCGCTGATGCATTACTGTTTCGCTTCGACGAACGGCGCTTGGTTGCCATTGATCCGGCCAGAATTCCGCTACGGCTGGCGCTTCGTTTCCATAAAGTCGGCAGGATGCGCCTTGCGAAAAACCTGTTTGCCTATCTCCAGCGCGGACTGCGGGCGAGGGGTCCAGTCGCCTCCCTGAAGACGGTCGTGTTTGGCGGCGTTGAGAGTGCGGCCATGGTCTACGACGACCAGCCGATCGTCGACTATTTCCGTCGGATTGATGAGGAGAGACTCATGGGGGCGATGACGATCCGGGGCGAGGAGCCGGTCTACTTCTTTGAACTTGAGCGCGTCGACGGACCTTGAAAACCGAACGGCCGGATATCATTTGTCGCTCACTACCCGTATCGATGACCGCCTTGTCGAGCAGTTTGCTGCCGCGTGTGGTCGTCCGGGTCGACAGGGCGCTCCCCGTGAAGGGTCGAGCGCCCTGTCCATTTTAGCGCGTTGGCCCTGCGTCGGTGCAGCCCCGGGCTGATCAGTTGCTCGATCTCGATCAGGCGCGAGTATTCATGCTAAATTCAGCGTTGCTAAACTATGGGTTCCGCTTCCGATGATTATCCAGGCATCCAGTGGGCGGCTCATGAGCGTTGAAGCCATCAACAATCCGATTACACCTTCGCAATTCGAACACGTCCGACTGGTTTACCAAGCAATCATAGCGCTGCCTTGGTTCTTCGACTCGGAAGACACGCGCCAGGACTGTGCCGATCTGGTGATGCGCCGTTATCGCCAAGGCACGACCGACCCCGCTCGGCTGTTTGAAGAATGTGTCGAGGAAGCCAGACACCGCTTCGCTCTGAAGTAGGAGCGAATTCAGGTGCCGGCTTCGCCGTCGCCCGACTCATCCCTGTCTTTGGCGGCGTTCTCCTGAGCGACCGACGCGATTTGCGCGTCCATGAAAGCGAGGTGATCCGGATATTATCTCGAACGGAAGCCCCGCTTCCATAGCGGCAACCATGAAGCTTGCTCGCGCAGCCAGCATTGTCGTTTCCCCTGCGAGATAGGCCTGACAGTTCCTGACGGCACGAAGGTATGAGGGCCCGGATGCGTCGGGCCAGAGTTCATACAGGCAGTTCAATGCGTGCTCGGCGCTTTCAACCGGCACCCAATCCAGGCCGAGCTTGAGAGCGACGATCTTATCAAAACCTGCCACGTTCCTTTACGCCCTTTGGCAACGAGACCAATACTCCGCTATCCTGTCCAATAGAGGACTTGCCTTCCCAGGCCAATCGTCGCGCCGCTCCAATCTCTTGTGCGCTATCACGCTGGCTGCGGAAGAAGTGTGATGGAGGCTTCTCTTGGATATTTCATTGACTTAATATCCAGCGAAACGGGCAGGGTGGCATGGCATCACAGCTTGATATGTTTTCCGATGACGAGCGGCCGCGAGTCATAGCGCTGGAGACGACCAGGAAGGCGCGGCAATCCTACCCCCTTCTTTCGGAAGAGGACATGCTGCGTGCGCTTGAAGCGACGGGGCGGTATCGCGTCCTGAGGAAGCTGGAGCCACGCCAGGTCGTTGATGTGTGCTGCCCGGGTTTCCCGCTGACCGGCGTGATCGTCGACACCGAGACCACTGGTCTCGATCCTCGCCAGCATGAAATCATCGAAATCGGTCTGGTGGCCTTTTCGTTCAATGAGCAAGGCGACGTCGGTGATGTCTTTGGCGTCTATGGTGGCTTGCAGCAGCCGATGAACCCGATCCCACCCGAGATCACCCAGCTTACCGGGATCACGGATGAGATGGTTGTCGGTCAGGTTCTCGACATGGGCGCGGTGYGCGCCATCGTCGAACCGGCCGATCTCGTCATCGCGCACAATGCCGCCTTCGACCGGCCCTTCTGCGAAGGCCTCAACGACATCTTCGCGCGCAAGGCATGGGCGTGCTCGGTCTCCGAGATCGACTGGAGCAGCCGGGGCTATGAAGGTACGAAGCTTGGTTATCTCATCGGCCAGAGCGGATATTTCCACGACGGACACCGCGCCGTCGACGATTGCTTCGCACTGCTCGAGGTTCTGGCCGGAGAGCGCAGTGGCGCCGAGCGTTCTGCTTTTGCGGCACTCTACGATGCCAGCCAGCTTTCACGCGTCCGTATCTTTGCGGAAAATTCTCCTTTCGATCTGAAAGACCATCTCAAGGCGCGTGGCTATCGCTGGGCTGACGGTAGTGATGGACGCCCCAAATCCTGGTGGATCGAGATCGCCGAAGCAGACCTGGATGAGGAGCTTCATTTTCTGCGGGCCGAAATCTACCGCTGGCCGGACGCCGATCCACCCATCCAGCGACTGACCGCATTCGACCGCTTCCGCGCGCGAAAATAGATGCCTGCCTTTTCTCCGCCTCACTCAGCGTCCTGAACCTCTCGCAGTCACTTGTAGGACGTGTGGCGCAGGTTTCCGTCATGAGTCCAACCGCGAAACTCGATTTCGGCAATCAGCGTCGGCTGCACAAACGCGAGGGAATCGTCGACAAATTACGGCTTCGTTTTTGCGGTTTTGGGCCTAATTGTGTAGTTCCATTCGCCGTGGAAGGTGTTGCGGATGATATTGAGTTGGGCCATTTCGGCGTCGGAGATTTTGATGCCGGCGGGATAGAGATTTTCATCGAGCTCGCAACGCACCGTCAAGCCGGCGGTCGAGGTGGTCGCTGCGATGAGTTCGACGATGGTACGATAGTCGACAAGTGGTCGTCCCCGCCAATTGCGTGAGATGAATGAGAAGAGGCGGTGCTCGATCTTGTTCGATTTGCTGGTTCCGGGCGGCAGGTGCAGGACGATAATGTTCAGACCCAGTTCGTTGGCGAGCTTTTGCAGTCGACCTTCCAGAGGCGGACGCGCGAGCCGTTGCTTCCCCCGCCATCGGCGGTGATCGTCAAGGTATGGGCGTGCGGATGGCGGTCGCGTCCCATGCTCTTCCACCAGGAACGGATTGCATTGACGGCAAAAGCCGCCGTGTCATCGATCCCGACACTGACCCATCCCTTGTCGTCGGCGATGTCGTAAATACCGTAGGGCGCGGCGCGACCGAGTTTGGGGTCGACGAAGTCGTGGGCGCGGATCTTTTCGGGCGATCCGGCCGGCTGGTATTCACGGCCGCCATTCCTGAAGTCGCCGACCAGTTCTTTCTTCTTCGTATCGACGGAGATCGCCGGCTGGTCGGCGGCGATGGCGGCCTTGACCGTCTGGGCGATATGCTGGAACTGAGCGTCGCCGGCATGGCCTGATCCCTCGAGCGTCTTTCAATTAGCTTGCAGAGAGTAGCCAAGTCTTTTCAATAGGCTCCCGACGACGTCGTAGCCGACCCGATGGCCCATGGCGCAAAGCGCGCTCGACAAGTTGCGCAGGCTTTTCGAGGTCCACTTCCACCGCGACATCGGATCGCCGCGCGTTGACGGATCGACAAGACCTTCGAGGTCGGACAGATGCGTGGGGTCCGTCTCGGTCAGGGGCTTGCGACCCGCACCCTTGCGCCGCACCCCGCCAAGCGCTGAATCCGGCGCTTGGCCGCGCAGTTCGCGCAATCCATAGCTGATGGTGCTGCGCGCGATCCCCGTCGCCGCGCTCACCGCCGCGCTCCCGCCCCATCCGGCCGCAAGCGCTTCCGCCGCAGCAAAACGACGACGGCCTCGCTCGTCCAGCATCGGACTGAGCGCTTCATAACGCAGTTTTATCCCAGCAACATCGATCACCGACACGCTCTACAAACAAACCGCGAAAATGGGAATCCACAATATCCAACTTCCCGATTCAGAAATTTATCGATGCTTCCTAGGTTCTTGCCTTTGAGCGGCACGGTAGGCTTTTTACTCTTCAGCGTGTCGAGCGTCTTCTTAAGATACTCCGCATCCCTGAGATTGAAGCCGGTCCCGACGGAACCGACGTAAGCCCAGTCATGGCGCTGCCTTGCCGGCAGGAGCAGGTTGTCGATGCTGCCGCGGGCTGCGGTCGATTGTTCATAGTCGACGATCATGAAGCTTTCGCTCTGGATGCATTTGACCTTCAACCAGTCGCTGGTGCGGCCGGCGCGATAGGGCTGATTCCGATGCTTGGCAATGATACCCTCCAGCCCCATCGAGCAGGCATGCGCCAGAAGGGCGGCACCATCGCCGTGCACCTCCTCGGAGAGCTGAATCGCCCGCAACGGCCTCAGAACAGGAAATCGGCCTTCGACAAGTCGTGAAAATTGACGTGGTCAAGGGTCAGCACGTCGCCGTGCCCGAAGTCGAGGACAGCATCGCCGCCGTTCTCATGCATGTGCCCCTTGAGATCGCCGAAGCTGCCGAACCCCTTCATAGCGCTGAGATTGATCTTGTCGTGATCGTTGCCGGACACCTGGAAGTCGGTGAACTCGTCGGCATCAAATCCCGTGGAGAAGATGAAGACATCAGCGCCGCCGCGGCCCGTCAGGACATCGTGGTCCAAGCCGCCGGAAAGCTGGTCTGATTGACTGCCACCCTTCAGGTGGTCGTCTCCGACATTGCCATCGATGAGCCCGTGGACCACGCCGTATTTGCCGTCGTAGAGGTCATCGCCCGCATAAAGATCGATTTTGCCGTCGACGATACCCTTGTTGATCACGGTATCGTCGCCATAGAAGGTCTGGATGCCACAAGCCTGGCCACTGATGGTGCCGGTGTTTACGATGGTCACGGCGCCATCCAAGTAGCCGACAACTCCAATACCTATCCCCGCCCCGCCCGAGATCGTGCCGGAGTTATGCACATCTGCGTTTCGGGTGCCGAGCTCGAGGCCATATGCGGTCGCGTTAATCGTTCCTGTATTGGTAATCGAAAGATTTTCGCCGCGGGCATCGATTCCCCAATAAGRATCGATCTCACCGTGATTGGTGATCACTGCGCCGTCTCCCTTGGAAAGGATGCCATCATAGACCGAGTTGATTAGCCCGGTTGCGCCGACCGTGACATGCACGCCAGAGGGCTGGGTATAGTCATTGCCCAGTGCAAGGCCGACATTGCCCGACAGGTGACCATTGATTTCGAAGGAACGCCCGGCCGCATCCGAAGTTGCATCGATGGCAAAGCCCGATGGCAGCGTGATGCTTCCGCCTTCGGCAATGATATATTTTGTATCCGCGGCATTGGCGTCGACGATGGTATGAATATCGCCGGTGACTGTGTAGGTCGATGTCATGATGCTTTCGTTCCTTGTAAGCCGGGCAGGTGGCTGTGGCGCCATAGGGCTGCTCGGTTGCTCTGCCTCAGTAACGGGCGATCACGCCGCTTTGACTTTGTTTCATTTGTTTCAATTGTATCAGCCGGCGCATCGCGAATTAGATGAGGGTGTGTCCGCGAGATCGGGGGCCGAGGATCCGATCGCCAATGGTTTTGTGGTCGCCATGCATCGGACAAGCGGCACCCGAGCCGCGGCAACTGAGCGGGCTTGAGTAATTGCAAGTCATAAGTTGGAGGCCGACGGTTGTGCCCTTGCCGAAAGCAGCGGGGGACGCAGTGTCAGCTCGAGAGTGGGGCATGCGCTGAGATCAATCTCACTGGCTGCCTTTTCGCACCTCGCCCTGATCAACAGTGCCTATAATCTCGTCAATCACCGCGGTCCTACCAAAGACCGCTCAAAGTCTTGACGCTGCTCCGTTCGGATGCTGCATCTTGCGAGCCGCTTGCAGTTTTACGGTGATCAAAGACGGCAAAGTTCCATGGATAAGAGAGCCCACGGCCGTTCCCGCCGCTCTCGTCCCACCCGCTGACAGTTCCAGGATCATCGGAATGGACCGTACACCTTCTGCCATAGAGCACCTCGCAGAGCCCCGGCGGGGTCTGCCATCGCGTGTGTGTAATCGCTTTGATCGGAGGGGAGATTTGGGCCTCCTGCTCCGGGAACTCTGCCGCTCTGATCCTGTTTATGGTGATTGGATGTCCTCAATCGAAACAGAGGTTTGATTGAGACGCGGGCTTTCCGGCCGCCTATATCGCAACGACAACGCGCGCAATTTAGGAGAACCATGACGACGACACGGATTCCCTACCAAGGAACACTTAGGAGAAGATATCCGGTCGGCGCCGAATGCAGCGAAGGTGGTGTCTCATTCCGCCTTTGGGCACCGGCCCGCAGCCGTGTATCTGTTTTGCTCGCGGATGGTACCGAGCATGCCATGGCTGCAGGCGAGGGCGGATACTTCAGCCTCAATGCACAGGGTCTCGGCGCTGGTGCGCTGTACCGTTTCCGACTGGATATGGTCACTGACTTGGCCGCCGACCCGGCCTCCCGCTTCCAGCCGACAGGGCCCAGCGGTTGGTCGATGGTTGTCGATCCCAATTCCTATGATTGGCGCGATCAAGACTGGCGAGGGATAACAGCTGACCGTCAAGTGCTCTACGAAATGCATTTTGGCACCTTCACACCAGAGGGCAGCTATGCGGCGGCGGCTGAAAAACTGCCCTTATTGAAGGGAATCGGCATCACTTGTCTTGAAATTATGCCCGTCAACGAGTTTTGCGGTGACTTCGGCTGGGGCTACGACGGGGTCTTGCCCTATGCCCCGTCACGCCTCTACGGCCAGCCTGACGGTCTGCGGGCCTTCGTCGACGCGGCCCATGGGCTCGGCATCGGCGTGATCCTCGATGTCGTCTACAATCACCTCGGCACGACACATCGTTTTTCCGACCTCACCCCCGACTATTTCACCGACCGCTATGCCAATGACTGGGGCAGTTCGATCAATTTCGATGGCAATAACTGCCACGGCGTGCGGGAATTCTTCTCAAAGAATGCGGCCTATTGGATTGATGAGTACCACTTCGACGGACTGCGCCTGGATGCTACACAAGCGCTGTTCGATGCCGGTGACGAGCACATCATCGCTCTCATCGCCCGAGAGGCACGCGCCGCGGCAAGCAAGAAAAGCATTTACATAGTCGGGGAAAATGAACCGCAGGAGACGCGGCTGGTGCGGCCATCCGCCCAATCGGGCTACGGGCTGGATGCGCTGTGGAACGATGATTTTCATCACTCCGCCATGGTGGCATTAACCGGCAGGAGCGAAGCCTATTACCACGACCATCGAGGCACGGCACAGGAGTTCATCTCCGCTGCCAAATACGGCTATCTTTTCCAGGGTCAGCGTTACGACTGGCAGGATGCGCCGCGCGGACGGGCTGGCTTCGATCTGCGACCGCAAAACTTCGTGCACTTCTTGCAGAATCACGACCAGATCGCCAATTCCGGCAAAGGCGCCCGCATGGACCGGCTCGCCTCCCCAGCCCGCGTGCGGGCGCTGACGGCGCTGCTGCTTATCGGCCCACAAACACCCATGCTGTTTCAAGGCCAGGAGTTCGGCGCATCGAGCCCGTTCTTCTATTTCGCCGACCTTTCCGGCGGCGAGATCGACGCCGTTCGCACCGGACGGCTCGACTTTCTGAAGCAGTTCCCCAGCCTTCGGGATGAGGTTTTTGCCCAGACTATGGCCAATCCCTCGGCTCGCTCCACCTTCGAAACATCGAAGCTAGACTGGGCCGAGCATGCAGAAAACCACGAAATCGTCAGGCTACATACCGACCTTCTCGCGCTCCGGCGCAACACGGCAGCATTCAACGCTGAGCCAAACTCTGGTGGGCGCAGCCTGGACGGAAGCGTAGTCGGCGAAAGGGCCTTCTTGCTGCGCTTCTTCCTCAGCATGCCCGAAGACGAGCGGCTGCTCATAGTGAACCTCGGCCCGGACATCACCATCACCGGCCTCGCGGATCCGCTGCTCGCCCCGCCAACCGGCAGCCAATGGTCGGTTGTTTGGTCGAGCGAGGATTTCGCCTATGGAGGAAGCGGCCGGCGACCTGCGGATCTGCAAAGTCGCTGGACGCTCAGCGCCGACTGCTCCCTGATTCTGGCGCCGGTGACGAGAGGCCGCCGCGCAACGCCGGACAGCGATCAGTTGAAAGATTGGCAGAATTACATTTCAGAGTAGCAGCGTTTTATCCGGGAACGCCGCCAGCCTTGCACCATCGGCTTTCTGTGGGGCTGATATATTTGGACACAACGTCCCCACCATGTTGCTTACGAGGATATGGCTATGAGAGCTGAATGCGATTTCGCACCGCTTTACCGCTCGACTGTTGGTTTCGACAAGGTCGTCAAACTGCTCAGCAATACACAGCGCGTTCAGGCCGTAGACGCTTGGCCGCCTTACGGCATCGTAAAAAATGGCGAGAACCGCTACGCTATCTGCCTTGCCGTCGAGGGCTTCTCCATGGGCGACCTCGACGTGACGCGGGAGCGCAACGTCCTCGTAGTGGAGGGCGGCGCTGCTCAGAAGCGAGAAGGCGAGTATCTGCACCGCGGCATCAGCACACAGTCGTTCGAACGACGCTTTGAGCTAGCCGACCCCGTCCATGTCGAGGGGGCGTCGCTCGCCAACGGACTGTTGGCGATCACGCTCAAACGCGAAATTCCAGAGCAGGCCAAGCCGCGCCGCATCGCGATCGAAAACGGCTCGTCCGCGACCACTTCATTGCAAATCGAAGCGGACAAGCAGGCCGCCTGAAGCAGAACACTGACTTCATATTTGTGCCGGGGGCGGTCCCGGCA
>NZ_JBFUFF010000166.1:0-9047 GCF_056403555.1 Rhizobium sp. P2_G2 | reverse complement strand
GCCGTGGAGTTCGCCACGCTTGAATGGGTGGATTGGTTCAACAATCGACGACTTCTGGAGCCCATCGGCAATATTCCACCAGCTGAAGCCGAAGAACGATACTACGCCATGCTGGACGAACCAGCCGTGGCCGCATAACTTAAACCAAACGGTCTCCGGCAAAGCCGGGGCGGTTCATCCCACGGTTTTCCGGCGAAGGCTATGCGCGCTCACCGTCAATCAAAGCGCGCTTGCTTGTTTCTCAAATAAGCCCATCAGCCCGGCGTCCGTGAGGGCACCCCTAACATAGGCGTATAGAATGCGGCGTTCGACGCACAGCCGCATGTCATTTCGGAGTTCTATCGGGATGTCGTCCAAGCTCTTCACAGGCGTCCTTGCATGCAGGCTCATGAGCTGCATGGCCCTTGCTTGACATCCGTCGACGGCCAGAGCGTCCACGCGGGTTTGAACCTCTACTCTGTTGACGGCGTCGTCAGCAGCAACTTTCGTCGCTTCAATTCGCTCGGCACTGGCGCCATCGTTGTGGTCAGCCCGTTCCCATGCGATGAACACGCCGAGCACAATGACGGTGGCCACAACGGCGCCAATTTTCAACAGTGTTTCCAATAAGATATTCTTTTCTGGCAAGGGTTGATCCGTAGGCAGAGGCGGTGTCGATGTGCACAGAGGTCGCAAATACCTGTTGGCGGTCAGGATGCGTAGTCCCAATAAAGAAGCCAGAGCATGGCAACCACCGGCAGGAGGCAAGAAGCGACGATGACAAGCCTCAAACTCATGTCTCGACTTCCGATGGTCCCAGCTGTTCGGAAAGCCGAATCTGCAGTCGGACGCCCCCTTGATGCAGCCTTGCCGTCACGATCATTTTGCCAGACCCTGGGTGTGGCGGCGTGCGTCCCTTGCGAGTGCCGCTTCAAGTTCGATGGGATCCACCTGGATGGATTGCCTGACAGCGGTACGAACCGAAATTGCAGGAATTTCCAGACGGGACGACGTGCGCCTATAGGCGATAAATGACAATTCTTCGATCCGTTCTTCCTCGGTAAATAGTCGATAGGTGCCCGCTTCCAGCGGCTGCGCCAGGGACGTGAGGACGAATGGATGAGCGAAAGTAATGTCCGATGCTGTCGTGCGATCCGTCATGATTTGTCTCCTGGTGTCCAGCGCGAAAATGATCGGCGTCTCGCCTCGCGGGCACCGGATACGTCTTATCGGTCAAGCCGCGTGAACCGGCGCGTTCAGAATCCGCAGCGCTCTCTCGGCCGTTCGAACGTTGAGGCCGCTCATATTCCACGAGCCATACGCGGCAGGCTCGCCGCTGAACACATGGTAGATAGTCCATGTGCCGTTGTGCTCGATTCTTCGGCCAAATCGGTAGCCATCTTTCGACCCAGCCTCGGGCCGCGCTCCCGCCGAAGCCGACGGAGCGGCATGGGGCGAGCTGGAAACGCGTGCGGATTCATCCGGCGAGTTTGCCAATCGGTTGACAAGGGCAAAATGCAGCGCGCCTTCGTCGACTACGCCGCTCTGGAATTTTTCGATCAAAAATCGGGCGGCATTCAGCCTGCTTTGCCGCGCGGCCGAATCGGAATCGTCTCTGATCCCCGCGCGCTCGAGAATTCGATCGAGCAAAGCGATATCCGTTATCGTGAAGTGCTGTTGGCAACCGGAAGACATATTTGTCCTCCTTTCATTGGGGCTAAGGTTTTCAACCCTACAAAAGCAGCGCCCGCTTCAATTGCTGCCGACGCAATCACTATGCATGTAAGCAATCTGACAAGCAAGCCTTGTCTCGAATCTACCCCTCCCAGGCAGATTTTCGTTGGCAAGCCAAGGATTCATCCGCTTAGACTCTTTTGTCTTGTCGCAGGTTGTTATCGGGAAAACCGTGGAACACTTTTCCGGAACCTGCTCAGCGGAATGCATAATCGACCGCGCGGATGATCCGCGCCTGCACGATATCCATCGTCACTTGATCAAGCGTCATGACCCTGTTGTCCCGCGACGAGGTTTCGCTCACGGTCTCGTCGATGCGGATATTGCGTGCAGACTTATCCGCAGTAAAGGCGATATGCGGGATTTCGGTCGAGGACTGATTGCGATTATTGGCGTTGATGATTTGAAAATCAATCTTCAGCTGATCGCCACCATCGATCTTCTTGGTGAGACCGTCGATGATCCGGTAGTCATGCCCCTTGGCTTTGAGGATTTCGCCGATCTCCATCATTGCAGGGCGAATGATGGAGATACAATGTTCAAGAAAGGCGCGCGTGAACTCCCCCTTGGCCTTCGCCTCGTTGACTTCCCTTTGCGCGTTTTCCTCCATCCGCCGATCATGTCGACCAAGGATTTCATCCAGTTTTGACTTGTCGGTATCTTTCATCACAATTCCTATCGAGCATGCGCGGTCGGCTGCAAACGCGTTCAAACGGCTTCCCTGAAGCCGTTGCGTGCAAGGCCAGTCCAGCGAAGGCTGGCATTTGCGGCTGCCTTGCTGTCGTTGAAAACGAGATCGTGCTTGCCGCTCGAAGCAAGAGGAACGGAATAGGGAGCATCGACATAATCTCGATTCTCGTTATATCCGATGCCCGCCAGATAAGCCTTCAATTGCCTCACATATTTGCCGTGCAGATCGAAAGTCGTGTTTTTCATAAGACCTCGTTATTTTTCCAGAATTGTTTTCGTAATTTTCTGCCTGAATCTCAGTCAATTCTATCCGATAAAAATGGTCATAGATAGACGCGCAATTTTTCTGGGTTTTCTGGGCTTTTTTTATGCTTTTCCACGCATGTGCAAAAAATAAAAAGCGAGAAAAATCGGTGCTCTTATTGTGGAAATTATTTTATCTGACCTCGGGGCAGCCATCGAGGAACGGAAAATTATTTATTTCACCAGATTTAAATTTCTAGCACTCGCCGCTCATGAGTGCTAAGACAACAAAATTGGTCCTTCGCGGGCCGTAAACCCATTTCATTGAGGACATTTAAAATGACGGACGTAAATTTCCGACCTCTTCACGATCGCGTCGTCGTCCGGCGCGTCGAAGCCGAAGCGAAGAGCAAAGGCGGCATCATCATCCCCGACACCGCCAAGGAAAAGCCGCAGGAAGGCGAAGTGGTCGCAGTTGGCACCGGCATCCGCAACGACAAGGGCGAGCTCGTCGCGCTCGACGTCAAGGCAGGCGATCGCATCCTGTTCGGCAAGTGGTCGGGCACCGAGGTCAAGCTGAATGGCGGAGACCTTCTGATCATGAAGGAATCCGACATCATGGGCGTCATCGCCTGATATCGTCGATTCCTTCGATCGACATTAACAACCAATGAGCCCTGGGCTCAGGAGTTTTCATCATGGCTGCCAAGGAAATTAAGTTCGGTCGCACCGCCCGCGAAAAGATGCTGCGTGGCGTCGACATTCTCGCCGATGCGGTGAAGGTCACCCTCGGCCCCAAGGGCCGCAACGTCGTGATCGACAGGTCCTTCGGTGCGCCGCGCATCACCAAGGATGGCGTTGCCGTCGCCAAGGAAATCGAGCTTGAGGACAAGTTCGAGAACATGGGCGCCCAGATGGTCCGCGAAGTCGCTTCGAAGACCAATGACGTTGCTGGCGACGGCACGACGACCGCCACCGTTCTCGCGGCCTCCATCGTTCGCGAGGGCGCCAAGGCGGTTGCCGCCGGCATGAATCCGATGGACCTCAAGCGCGGCATCGATCTCGCCGTATCGGCCGTCGTCAAGGATCTGCTTGCCAAGGCCAAGAAGATCAACACGTCGGAAGAGATCGCCCAGGTCGGCACGATCTCGGCCAATGGCGAGAAGGAAATCGGCGACTATATTGCCGAAGCGATGCAGAAGGTCGGCAATGAAGGCGTGATCACGGTCGAAGAAGCCAAGACCGCCGAAACCGAACTCGAAGTCGTCGAAGGCATGCAGTTCGACCGTGGCTACCTCAGCCCCTACTTCGTCACCAATGCAGAGAAGATGGTTGCCGAACTGGACGACGCCTTCGTGCTGCTGCACGAAAAGAAGCTCTCCAACCTGCAGGTCATGCTGCCGATCCTGGAAGCCGTGGTGCAGACAGGCAAGCCGCTGCTGATCATTTCGGAAGACGTCGAAGGCGAAGCGCTTGCCACGCTCGTCGTCAACAAGCTGCGCGGCGGCCTCAAGATTGCCGCCGTCAAGGCGCCCGGCTTCGGCGATCGCCGCAAGGCCATGCTGGAGGATCTGGCCGTCCTCACCGGCGGTACGGTGATTTCCGAAGATCTCGGCATCAAGCTCGAAAACGTCACGCTCGACATGCTCGGCCGGTGCAAGAAAGTCTCCATCACCAAGGAAAATACCACCATTGTCGACGGCGCTGGCCAGAAGTCCGACATCGAAGGCCGCGTCACCCAGATCAAGGCCCAGATCGAAGAAACCACCTCCGACTACGACCGTGAGAAGCTGCAGGAACGTCTTGCAAAACTCTCCGGCGGCGTCGCCGTGATCCGCGTTGGCGGATCGACTGAAATCGAAGTCAAGGAAAAGAAGGACCGCATCGACGACGCGCTCAACGCGACCCGCGCTGCCGTCCAGGAAGGCATCGTTCCCGGCGGCGGTATCGCCCTGCTTCGCTCTTCCGTCATCCTCGACGTCAAGGGCGAAAATGACGACCAGAATGCAGGCATCAGCATCATTCGCAAAGCGCTGCAATCGCTGGTTCGCCAGATCTCGGAGAATGCAGGCGACGAAGCTTCGATCGTCGTCGGCAAGATCCTCGACAGGAATGACGAAAACTGGGGCTATAACGCCCAGACCGGCGAGTTCGGCGACATGATCGCCATGGGCATCGTCGACCCGGTCAAGGTTGTCCGCACGGCGCTGCAGAATGCGGCCTCGGTTGCCGGGCTGCTTGTCACCACCGAAGCGATGATCGCCGAACTGCCGAAGCGGGATGCTCCGAGCATGCCTGACATGGGCGGTATGGGTGGCATGGGCGGGATGATGTGATCGCAACCGACTGAATCGGCATCCGCAAATCGATAGACCCCGGTTTTTTTACCGGGGTTTATTTTTGGCCGGCGATGCTTTGGCGACATCCCGAAACGACAGGAGCTTGCCGGCCTTTTCATCCCAGAGCACGAGTTTCACGCAGCGGACACTGTCCATCAGCGTGATGCGACCGATCTCACCCAGTTCAGGATGATCCTTCAGGACCTCCGGAAGCCGGTAATACGGCACCCTGCTCGAAAGGTGATGGACGTGATGAATGCCGATATTGCCGGTGAGCCATTTCAGCACCGGCGGCAGGTCGTAGTGCGAGGCGCCATGCAGCGCTGCCTGCTGGAACTGCCATTCGGGTTTCTTGGACCAATAGGTCTCTTCGAACTGATGCTGGACATAGAAGAGCCACACGCCCGCCGCGCCGGCCAGCAGCACAATTGGCAGGTGGACGAGGAGGAATGGCACCAAACCGATCGCCCAGATCAGTATGGCGGCGGCAACCGCGACCGCGGCGTTGGTCGCCATCGTCGACAGCCACGGCACATACCCCTCGCGCATCATGCCGAAAGGCAGCCGCTGCTTGAAAATGAACAGCCATGCCGGTCCGATGCCGAACATGACAAGGGGATGCCGATAAAGACGATAGCTGAGCCTGCCCCACCAGGAGCAGGCGTTGAATTCCTCGACAGTCAGGGTGGTGATATCGCCGACGCCGCGCTCATCGAGATTTCCGGAAGATGCGTGATGCTCGGCATGCGCGCGCCGCCAGTAGTCGTAGGGCGTCAAGGTCAGAACACCGATCACTCGTCCCGTCCAATCATCGACCCATCGACGGGCAAAGAACGATCCATGGCCGCAATCGTGCTGGATCATGAACAGCCTGAGCAGGAACGCCGCAGCAGGAACCGTCAGGATCAGCCCCCACCAAAGCCCGTAATGGACGGCCAGGCAGCATAGAATCCAGAGCGCCACGAACGGCAAAACCGTGACCATGAGCTCGAAGACGCTGCGTCCTGCATGCGGCTCACGATAGCCGGAAAGTATTTTCAACCATGCCTTGTCGTCAAGTCCGCTCTCATTTCCGGAGCTGGGGGCCGCAATCATTGTTGTCCATTTGCTTTCTATGAATTGTTGGAATTGGCGGCGCGAAAGAAATGCTCCGCGTGCTGGTAATAATTTTCAGCTTGAACTCTATCGCCTGCGCGGGCCTGTTCACGGGCGAGCGCGAGATAATAATCGTAGCGCTGGGAAATAGGCGGTTGAGCGCCAGGGCGCTGGCGGGACTGTGCCGGGCCCGTTTGGCTGCGATTGTTGTTTGAGGGGTTGTTCATCTATTTCTTCGGGCGCCGTTGGCGCCGCTCCTTGGGAGACTGAAAAATGCTCTGGGGAAAGCTGATCAGTCGATTTGTTCCGCAACAATTCGCTGCAATTCGACTGTGGTGAAAGGCACGAGGTTCCAGCATTGCCTGGGATTCGGTTCGGAAGCCGTATCTTTCGCACGGCGTCYGGGCGTTTTGCCCGCATTCTGGATGGCATTGTCTGTGAAATTTTGGTTGCTTCACGGCGAGCAAGCTGCATCGCCATACGGGTTTGAGGCTATGGATCGATGAGATGCGGAGTGACCAGAACGCGGCCGCGGCAGGTGGGCGATGAAAAGCGCTTCGTACGAGCCTCTCGGCCACCTTTGACGCCCCTTTCTATATAGGTGCAATGTGGCGGCTTCAAGTCCATGTGGAATGACAAGTGGCAGGCACCTCAGAGCAGCATGGAGGGTTTCACCGATAGTCTACGTTAAGTCGGTCCCCTGCCCGCGAAACATTGCTCGCTCGTTGTGCCCGAGAAGTCTCGATATATATCCCCTTTTGTTCTCCGATTATGTTATCCTTAGGCTTGCTGCAAGAATTTCCGCTAAAGGGTTTCAATATGCACCTGACGTTCCCCAACCAGAGCCGGAGCTATGACGAAACGGGTCGGCGCATTCGCTTTTCGGGCTATGACGGCATGTTCGAGATCAAGTTCTTCCTCGAAATCGATGCATTGGCCAAGGCATTCGCCGGCAAGATGAGTGGCGAGAGAGAATATCTCTCCGCATTCGACACTGTCCGCAAAAACGTCCTGGCCGTCGCCGAGAAGGCTTACGCACGTGGAAGAGACAAAACCATGTGCACGCTCACGATCACCGACTTTACCTGAACAGGCCGCACGAACGCCTGCCGCCGGCAGACATCCATCGGGTCTTGCCCCTGCAATCATCGAAGAAGGGACAAGCGCATGCTGATCCGCTTTGGCTACGATATTACCATCGCTTGCGAACAGAACACGCCCATGGTCTGTCTGCTCAACGCACATCGCGACAGGGCCGGCGATATCCGTTCTCCAGAGCAAGTGGTGACGCAGCCCGGCGTGCCTACTTCGACCTATGTCGACCTCTTCGGCAATATCTGCCGACGTTTTGTGGCGCCGACGGGCGCGTTCTCGATCTGGGGCGACGGCACTTTGGAAGACAGCGGTCTGCACGATCCGGTGGTTCCGGATGCCCAGGAAATTCCCGTCGCCGATCTGCCTGACGAATGCCTGCTCTTCCTGATGGGGAGCCGCTATTGCGAAACGGACCGGCTGAGCCAGTTCGCCTGGGACCGGTTCGGCCAAATCGCGCCTGGCTGGGGCAGGGTCCAGGAGATTTGCGACTTTACCAACGAGCACATCGTCTTCGGCTACCACAATGCCCGCAGCACCCGCACCGCCTATGAAGCCTTCGAAGAAAAGATCGGCGTCTGCCGGGACTACGCCCATCTCGCCATCACCCTGCTCCGCTGCATGAATATCCCGGCACGCTATGTGAACGGCTATCTCGGCGATATCGGCGTTCCGATCCTCGATCCGCAGGATTTCAGTGCCTGGATTGAAGTCTATATCGGTGGACGCTGGATGACATTCGATCCCCGCAACAACAAGCCACGCATCGGCCGGATCGTCGTCGCGCGCGGCCGGGATGCGGCCGATGTGCCGCTGATCAACTCCTTCGGGCCGCATGAATTGAAAGCCTTCCGTGTCTGGACCTACGATGTCACGGGCTTGGCTTTGCCACTGCCACCTATGGATCATGGCATGTGAATGGCGCGCTTTGAATAGGTGATCAATGCCAGAGCCGCAGCTATGCCAATATCGACCGGCGGATCATTGCCGCCCTGTAGGCACCAAGGCCAAAAAAATTAGCCCACACCTAAAATGAGAACTGCTGATAGAGCGTGCCAAAGATTGACAATATTTGCGACGTTTCCCATAATAACAAGAGAACGAAGGGCTCAACCCAATGTCATCCGGAAGCCTTCATGTGAAGGTGGGCGGTGCGCTGCAAACGCACATTCAGCGGCAGACCCGCGACGAAGCCTGGGAGTGGCTGCAAAAGGAGCTGTCTGCCGGCATGCGGGCCGCCGACAGCGAGTTTGTTTCGGTCTCCGCAAAGGACGTGGTCAGCCGCAATCAGAAGCCAAGCCGCTAACATGGCGGCATACCGCTTTTACCCGACGGCCGATGCCGCCCAAGACAGGATTTGCCGTGGTACGGTTGATACGTGGGGCGAAGCCCAAGCCGCCACGGACATTACCGGGCTTCATGCACATTTGTTGCGGCTGACCGCGAACAAGTCGCTGTGGCGGCGGCTTCCCCGCAATCTCGCCGTTGCCCCCGATATCCGCAAGGATGCGTATTTCACCCACTACGAACGGCATTACCTGTTTTTCCGGGAGCTAGACAACGGCGATATCGGCGTGATCAGCATCCTGCATGACCGCATGGATATCCCGATGCGCCTGGCGGATGATTTGGCGGCGCTTGATCGCAAGGCCACTTCGGAACCTAAATAGCCGCCGCTTACGACCGCCGCGTGTTAGGTCCAAAAACACGAAAGGCCTCCTGAGGGAGGCCAATAGTTCGTTGATTTTCTTAGAAGATTTGGTTGCGGGGGCAGGATTTGAACCTGCGGCCTTCAGGTTATGAGCCTGACGAGCTACCGGGCTGCTCCACCCCGCGTTACCCGGTTTTTTGCCTTTGGCAAAAATACCGTTAAAG
>NZ_JBFUFF010000165.1:0-9077 GCF_056403555.1 Rhizobium sp. P2_G2 | reverse complement strand
GATCCATGGGGCCGACGTGCAGGACCGCGACGGTGCGCCCGATGTTCTCAAGGCCATCCGCTACCGTTTCCCATGGCTGCGCCATATCTTCGCCGATGGCGGCTATGCGGGCGACAAGTTGAAGTTGGCGATGCGCCGTCACGGGCAGTGGACAGTCGAAATCGTTAAGCGCTCKGACAAGGCCGCGGGCTTCGTCTTGCTACCGCGCCGATGGGTTGTCGAAAGAACATTTGCTTGGCTCGGGCGTTGCCGCCGCCTCGCCAAGGATTGGGAAAAGTCCATCGAAAGCTCAACAGCATGGGCGCAAATCGCTTCAATCCGAATGCTCACAAGGCGCATCGCAAGATATTGGATCTACGAATGAACTTATGAATCGGGCTCTAAACGGTTTCCAGGACAAATGCTGACGATCAGTGTCGTCGGGATTGAACGCACGCCTCTTCGCACGGGATCACACCTTCATCGAGATTAGTCTGTTGCGATGCCTTCACAAAGGACGCAACGCTGCTCGTCCGGAAGGACGATGAAGAAAGCAATAATATATACGTCTATCTTTTCGGCGGTTTCCGCATCGACGGTCCGCTTGGTGGGATCGCCGACGCCGTCATTTATTTTGGATCACCCTATCCGCCCAACAGCGGTCCGCGCGCACCTCCCTTCGCCGCCGTGTAATGGCGTCGAGCGGAAAAGCGAGAACCCGGCAATCATAGTCGGTCTGCTCTGACGTCTCTCATTCGATCGAACGCGAGCCGATTGGCTTCGCTATCACGTCATGTATCTGAAGGTCACAGTGCCCTTCAAACAGGGAGACGTCCAGGACAAACGGCAAAGCCGAGCGCTTCATTCAGACGGCACTCAGGGAATGGGCATATGCGAGAGCCTACCAGACCTCGGAACGACGAAAACAGCATCTGCCACGCTGGACCCACACGTACAATTGGCATCGCCCGCACGGCAGTCTAAACTCAAAACCACCCATCAGTCGCCTCGACCTTTCCGAAGACAACCTGTTGAGGCTCCACATCTAGAGCGAGACGTCTCAATCTGTTGAACGGCCTTGGGAGTTTTGTCCTAGGACCGTGCCCGCTAACGAGATCGCCTTGCCCATCGTTCCCAGGGGAACGATCCGATTTGCCTTTTCAGGCAGAACTTTTAGTTCAAGCCTTTCCTCTCCGGTTGTTCGTCATCAAGCTGCGGCGTGGTCGATGTCAATGCCGGCCTGCTTCAGCCGACGCCACAGCTCGGCACCGTTGCAGCAACCGTTGCTCCGATGCTCGTCGAGATGAGACAGGTAGGGATCGAGCGTACCTTCGCGTGTGCGGAAGAGCTCGGCCGCAAACCACGAATTACTTTGCGCACAAGTACTCGGCTGTGCCCGAGACGGCGCACGATCTTCTTGATCGCCATACCATCGTTATGCAAAGCGACAATAGCGGCATTGGGTCCTCGCGCCGCAGAAAGCTTTCATATTGCTGCGTTCGGCAGCACTCAAAAGCCTCCGATCGACGGTTGTTGCGCCAATCGCAGTACGGATGGAACCGGGGCTGCGATCTTGCCTCATCGTATCAGGAACCGCGCAGCCCCTGTCGTTATCAGTCCTGCAACGCGGCCTGGAGCGTTTCACGCCAAGGCGTCGTCGGCCGGCCGATCAATTTGCTCAGCGCCCGGCTGTCATCGTACACGGCGCCCTGCGTTATCTTGGCGTCACTTTCCGAAAGCAGGCCGGGGACAAAAGCCGGTGACCGGCCCCTTCAAGGGCCTGCCGATACTCCGCTTCGGGCAGATCCTTGTAGACTACCGATTTGCTTGTGATCTCGCCGATGGCGGCGGCGAATTCGGGGAGTGTGAACGCCTCGTCGCTGGCCAATTCGATCACTCGGTTCTCCGTAACGCCGTCGGTCAACACGGTCGCTGCGGCAGCTGCATAGTCGGCCCGGCTCGCGTCGGAGACACGGCCGTCCTTCGCGCTACCCAATACGCCGTACTGAACCGCTTGCGGAGCGGACGCCGCATGGTTTTCGGTGTACCAGCCTGTTTCCAGCACGAATCGATCCACATTGTCGTTTTACGCTGACCCAGCAGTTCGCGTAGATTGATGATGTGTTTCAAAGCCTTGAGAGCGGCAACGTGGATCAGCGCGAAGCARAAATACGGCTCAAATCGAACCGACAATCAACAGGCCCGCCCAGGTGTGACTAGCTCTACTAGAAATTACGCATCGGCACTGGGCGATGCAAAAGAGATCAGGATGTTTTCCAGTTCCAAAGAGTGCAATTTCGGCTATGTAGCTGGGTGAGTGAGTGAGCTGTAATCCCTGCAATGCAACGGGTGTCACCGCAGAGCGCATCTGAAGGCCGTTGCGCAGGGGCAATTCGCCTGTTTGTTGCTTCTGTTGTTCGAAAGACTCGCAACAGTTGAAGCGGCTGTAGCAGCGATCCAATACGGCTACGTTGCTATATTTCTAGCGTAAAGTCGAGCGCCGCCGTCCGATCCAAGCTTCGCGGAGACTTGCAAACCACCTCGTTGAGATGGTCGATATCGCCAACGAGAACGACCGTTTCAACCGCCCGCGTTATGGCGGTGTAGAGCATGGTTCTGTCGAGAAGCTTCGATGGAACGATAGGGATGATAACTCTGCGGAACGCCGAACCTTGGGCCTTGTGAACGCTGATCGCCCAACGGCTTTGTCTTGCGATGAGAAGCTGGTGAACGAAGACGGCCTGATACAGCTCGCGCCAATGTAACGTCATCGGACCGGGCAGAAGTGGCTCCTGGTTCAGCGTAGCCCTTCAGTCTTGAAGGGACTGCGCGGCGAATCCGGGTTGGAGATTTCGTACAGGTCTTCGACGACAATCGGCGGCAGCGCACGGACGGGCGACGCAGGCTTCTCAGGATTTGGCGCAAGTTGGCTGTAGAGCGTATCGAGGCGCAGGAGCTTCGCTTCCATCTCGGAGGCCCGAGCGCCGGAAGCATTTCCGGCATATCGGAGCATGTCGGTCACGAAGCTGATCGCCGACGTCCAAGTGGACGTCTTGTCGATATTGGCGACGGCGGCCTCGTTCCGAAGTTGGGCCAGGAACCCAACGAGGCAGTCTTCAAGCGCATCGGCATCTGCGTCGGCAATCAAACGGTCAAGGTAGTCACGGCCATGCTGCCGCTCGACGGCAGCATAGAGCCTGTCCAAGGCAGCAAGATGTTTCCGTCTGGTTGACGGCTCTATGCTTGTCTTGAGCACGTCCGACCAGATCGTCGCCCAAAAGCGTGGAACGCCGGACGGCCCAACGCTGGCCATGCCCGAAAGCGTCTGCGGTATCGATGACGAAGCAAGATTGATTGGCATGGAAATCCGCGATCAAATATCGGGAGCGAACTTTCCATAGCTACGTTAAAAAGCAACACTCGTAACCGCTCTCTATCGACGAAATCCACAACGACGTAGAAAGCGGTTTAAGGCTCAAAAGCAACACTAGCGAAACCGCTCGGGTGTTCCATAATGAAACTTATGCGATATGTTATATCATTACAGCAAGATTTACCTGCTCGCGACGAAAACTTGTCTATGCAAACCCGTTCGCCCTTCGATCCGTCTGCCATATATCCAGGCCCCTTCGATGTTCAGGGGCCGACTTGTTAGCGGGATAGAAACCGCCTCAAGCTTAAGCCGGCCAGTAAAATGTAAGGCGGCATGGCAAGCGAATAGTGGCCACAGTTTAGTTTCAAAAGATTTGGCTTAGCTCCGGCGTCTTTCAGCTTCTGCATGAATCTCCCCGACAGGTCGGGCAAGACCACCTTGTCTCTGTTGGCCAGCACGACGTGAAGATCGAGATCAGGCCGTGCCAAACGATCAACGTAGTTCTCCATGTTAAGTGGACCCCAAGCCCTCCTTAGGTCGCTCAGTTCAATTTCAGGCTCAAGGCTTTCGCGTATATGTCGTGTCGCGCGGCCCGTCCAAACCATATCCGCGAGGCTCCCCGCCGTCAGAAACAACGACGCTTTAGATACAGCCGGATCGTGAGCCGCAATGCACCCGGCAACCCAGGAGCCCAAGCTCATGCCGAGAACCGAAATCTCTCGATAGCCTTCGCTTTTCAACCAACGTATGAGTTTTCGCCCATCACATACTCCTTGCCTCATAGATTGAATCGTTCGACCGAGATTCGCACTGAGCATATAGTCGGCGTGCAAGGAGCTCGGACGTCGGCGCTCGAAGTGATAGGGCATAGCAATCTCAACAACCGTGATGCCAAGCAGTGAGAAAAACTTGGCAATCTGACGATTTCGCGAGGTTGCATTCCAGTGGTGAAAAACTACCATCGCCTTATCGGACGAGGCACTTTCTGTGACCTTCGCCCAGACGACATTATTCTGTTCAACATCGGTAGAAATACCCGATGGAAATTTGAGCCACCCGTCTTGCCTTTGAAAGCCTTGATCGCTTCGACTCGGCTCATCGAAGAAGGCTGGGTCAGCGACAGCCTGATCCGCAAGGCTACAAAACTCATCGAGACTTGCAGTCTCCTTCGCGTTTGGAAAGGCGCGTTCCGTGTCGAGGACGAAATCCGTCGTTTCCTTCCCCTCCTCCCCGCGCCGCGCCCGCCGCTCATCCCAACGATCAAGCCAATTATGATACATTCTGATGATTTCCTAACTCACTCGCTCGCCATTGCCCAAACCCTGGATCAAGCAGGCTGTATATCGCAAGCAGCACTCCAATGCCCAAGAGGATCGAAAAGCCAGCGAATGCGTCGATCAGCAGGTAGCTCGCAAAAAGCAACGCTACGATCGCCGACATCCTCCACAATGGGAAATGGCGCTGACGTCCGACACCTAGACGAATAGAACCGTACAAAAAAACAACACAGGCCGAGATAGCGATAAGCAGGCTGCTGTAATGAGTCGGAATTCTATAGCGAGGTCCGTCGCTCACAGCGTTGCGTACATGGAAGCCTGAAAACATATCGCCGACCAACCACGCCCCAATGTTCTTTCCATTCGACGTTAGGTAGGAGCTTTGGGCCTTCATACATATCGCGATCAGGATCCCCAAAATAGTGCATCGAAAAATTCCGCGCATCACTCGCAGGATGACTTCATTGATCTCGTACCCAGGTTCTACTCCCGGCTGGCTCTTCGATAGCTCTCCGATCTTCCAAAGGTCATGTACCACAGTGTAAAGCAAAATGAGGCCAGCGAAGAATAGATAGAAGCACAAGCACATGTACAGGTAAGCTAGCCATGTGAACACTATCGTCATTGGCACCGATATGACTTCAGGGTGCACAAGTGCTAACTTGCTCCAATCGATAGCATAGTCGCCACCGCCGTTTATCAACGGGATCAAGCACATGCCGATCCACTGAAAAAGACCGGCGAAAAACACACAGATAACAAAGACTGCCCAATAGGTATAGGACGAAGCTTCAACGCTCCGCCCCCAAGCCCTGTCGCTTTCCATCCGACCCAGCGATACAAGCTTCAAACGTCCCTCATGTTTCCAGAATACGAGCAGTTCCGCTGCGAGCGCAAAAAACAGGGGGAGAAACACCATGAAGAGGATTGTCCAATTTGGCGCCCACAGAAATCCAACCTGCTTAACAAGGCCATCCGGGCGCCCATAGGTAGCGTTGTGAATCCCCGTGATATAAGACAAAAACCCAAGAGCTGTGGCGCCCGCAAACACCGACGCCGGTAAGTTCAAAGGAGATCCGTGACAAATAAGCGCCTCCGATCTCCTCGCCAAACTGAAATGCCGACTCGGCTTCTGGGCGTCCATATCCTGTGTCAGGCCTGCCTGGGACTTCGTCTCATCGGCGGTCGCAGTACGCTCCCGATCTGGAGCATCTCGTGCTTCGCCGTTTTCCGCTTTCTTTGAATCTCGCCTCTTAGCGGTCAAGCGAGACTGCGCCACACCAAGCTCTATCTGCCATTCGCTTGTGGCCGCCGGATCATCGCACCCAAAAATCCTTGCCAGCCAACGAATGTTGGAGGTGCTAATTCCTTTGTCGTTCTCTTGAAACCAAAGTTGCACTGTTCGCAGATCGACCCCCGTCGGGTTGGAATCGATCTGCGAAATCGCCTCTGCAAGAAGCTCGGGCGTCCATGGGCCTGCAGGGAACCCGTCGCTGGCCACTGGCCGGCCCGCTCCTGCCGCAGCCAGTTGTTTGAATAGCTCTTTGAAATCACTCCCGTCTTTCGACGGAGAAAGAAAAAGCTTTCCATTCTTTATCAACGGCTTACGGGCCTTGGCTTCGTTTCGCTTCGCTAGGTTTCGTATCTTATCGTGCTTTCGTGCTCAACAGTTTTATTAGCTCGAACGCAACTTAGCGGCGCTTTCAGGATGAGGCATACAATTTTTGGAGTTCGGAATGTCAGCGTCGCGGCGTGCTATGAAGATCGACTTATCAAGCTCGCTACGGGCCATAGTCGCGAAATCATGTCTTCAGGCTGGCCGAGTTGCTTTCTCGGCGCGCCGCATTTCCAACGCGTATCGCGCCTGCGTCCGCACACCTGTCGGTGTGAACCAACCCAACATTCGTATCCCCAATGGGAATTCAGATCGTGGAGGTGGCTTTTGTACAAACATATTGCTGAGGGGTTCGTGCGGACCCCACACGCAGAGTGCCTCGCTGAGAAGGTCTGCGCTCGATCCGAGACCCATTGCCGGTCGATCGGTGCATACAACACCGACAAGCTTCTCGACTTTGGCACCGCTCGTGCAATCCTCAGAGCAACCGATGATGCGCTGCATTTCCGGGTTGAAGCTCAGGACTTCCTGATCTTCTCCGGCGTCCAGACGCTAATACAAGGAAGCGTGGATACTATAACGACAGTTCCGGCAGCAGCCATCGAGTGGCAGACCGCTGGCAGCGTGCCCTTCAGAGATATCCGCGAGCGCCTTATGAATCGGTATAGCTGGCCTGGCGGACGATAGCCTGGCCTCCCTACCGAGCCAACCGTAAGACCGTTAGCGTCGAATATTCAGCTGGTTTGCGCGTCCGATATCCCGGCTCTGTAGCAGGGCCCTGTCCTGCAGTGGCCCGGCGCGCTCGTGGAAGAGCCGGAGCGACGAGGCATTCTCATGGCTTACTCCAAGCGACGATGCGAGCCTCGCGACGTTCCCTCCTTTCAGGTCCGCCTTTTCGGCGGGAGAGAACCGTTTGGTGATCGCCAGCGACAGCGCTTCAAGTTCTCGGCGCAGCCCCGGTTCCACATTCAGCCGGCGGACCTGTTCGGTGTTTTCTGCCCCGAGCACGTCCGATAGCCGCGCCGACGGCCGCGGAATTTCCACCCGCTGTCTCGCCTGCTCCTCGCGATGCTGTGACACGATCTGGTGTCGTTCGAAGTCCATAACGAGACCATAGTCGGCCAATGCCGCCGCGAGCCTCGGCGCGTGGGCTTCCGCCACCTGCCGCTCCGGATTTGGCCCGCGAAGCCATCGCCCCTCCTCCCCGGCCATCTCACCAAGCCGGCCCTCGCGAACATCGGCGCCGGCAGCCGCGCCACTCTGTCCATTGCTGATACGCGCAACCGACGCCGATACTGCCTCGCTATTGCCGAACACCAGTCGCGACAGGTTTTCGATCTCGGCGCGCTTGTCGGACAGCCGTGAGGAGCGTTGCATTCGTTCCCCGATTTCGGATTCCGTGAGGTCCGGTAAATGTCTGGCTGGGACGAGGGCTGTGCCAAGAGCAGGCGCCCGGTTGAGACCCAACCGATTGTCCACCCCAAG
This sequence comes from Rhizobium sp. P2_G2, assembly GCF_056403555.1. Taxonomy (NCBI): domain Bacteria; kingdom Pseudomonadati; phylum Pseudomonadota; class Alphaproteobacteria; order Hyphomicrobiales; family Rhizobiaceae; genus Rhizobium; species Rhizobium sp. P2_G2. Next base: position 1,348 of record NZ_JBFUFF010000165.1, on the reverse strand, counting down.
GGCCAACTTTCGCTCGTTCTCGGCAATACCCTGCGCGAACCCATCCGCAGCTCGGCGCCGTTCCGGTTCGAGACGATCATGCAGCGCGGCCTCCGTGAGAACTGCCTCCATTATCAACTTGGCCCGGGCGCGGTTCTCGATATCTACGGTCCGAAGCCGCAAATCGTCCCCTACGCCGCGAAACGGTTCTCCGTTCACATCGACGACGGCGGTCGCGCTGATCGCACGTTCGGCAAGCGCCACATTGCGCTCAAGCCGACGCTGTGCCTGTGCGATCGCTGCCGCATATCCCGGCTCGACGATCTCTGACATCGCCTGGTCGGCGGACATGCTTCCACCTGCCACCGCGTTCGCCGCCCGAACGAGCGTCTTGGGCATGCCGGCGGTCTCTGCCCAGGAATCCGCGACGTTGGCGAGACGTGCCATGCGATCGGTCGGGCTGAACACCTCTCGGTCGATCGCCACGCGATTGAGCTCGACCGCGAAATATTCCGTCAGCCGCCGGCGGCTCCCATCCGCCATTTCGACGGCAAGATCCGCCGGTATCCTGTGCGCCGCGGGGAATTCACTGTCACCCTGCTTGTCCTGCGTCGCCCGCGTCGCGACGATCTTCCCATCCTCCGCCAGCAGGCCGAGATCGCGCGCCGCCTCCACCAGGCTCAGCGCCATGTAGCTTTGGGCGAGGCGCCCGACCGCGTACGCTTCGACATTGCCGATCGGCCGGCGCTCGGCGTCACGCACCGCGTTATCGTAGAGCTCCAAGAACAGCCGATGAGCGTCGGCGGGTTTTTGCAGGATCGTCCGTCCCCGACGCTGTCCCTGTTCCCCATCGGCTTCCCGGCGCTGCGCCAGAAGACGGGCGACGTCTTCGTCCGCACGGACCTCCACCGCTGCGATCCGGTCCGCCGGCGCGTTCCGTTCCTCCATGCGTGCCAGCACATGGTTCCAGTCGTCTGCGAAGCGCTGCAACTCGCCGCGCGTCAACGGCCGGGTCTGCTCGCGCTCCAATGCTAGCCGGCCACCCGGGGGATGAGTCCATTGCCTGTCGCGGAATTCGTTGTCGTAGATTGTCGCGCCGCCGCGCGTCCGCAACTGCACCCGATCGACTAGGCCGTAAACTCATAAACGGGCTTCCCCTTTGGGTTTGACGGTGATTCAAGGCTGCCATTGATTTGGGAGCCTAATGATGACCCGTCGCCGCCATGAGCTGACTGATTTGGAATGGAATATTATCGCGCCTTTGTTGCCGAATAAGCCTCGTGGTGTTCCACGGGTAGATGATCGTCGCACCATCAATGGGATTTTGTGGCGGTTCCGCACCGGTTCGCCGTGGGCGGATGTTCCGGAG
>NZ_JBFUFF010000164.1:0-9077 GCF_056403555.1 Rhizobium sp. P2_G2 | reverse complement strand
GATCGGCATTGAGCTGGGCGACGAGCGCCAGCAGCTCTTCCTGCGTCGTATGCTCAGGCAGCGAATGCTGCACGGACTTGAAGCCGCATTCCTTGGCCATGCGGCTCTTGGCGCCGACATAGGCCTGGCTCGCCGGATCATTGCCGACGATAACCACAGCAAGCCCGGTCTCGACGCCCGTCTCCTGGCGGAGCGTTGCAGTGGTGGCTTTCACCTGGTCGATGACGGAAGCGGCAATCTCGGTGCCGTTGATGATCTTGGCCATCTCAGCCCATCCTTTCGGATGCGTAAGAGCCGGGGCTGGCGGGGAAGACGATGGTCTTGTTGCCGTTCATGAATACTCGATGATGGATATGGGCATGGATGGCACGCGCCAGCACCTGGCTTTCGACATCGCGGGCGATCGACACATAGTCCAAGGCGCTCTGTGCATGTGTGATCCGGGCGACGTCCTGTTCAATGATCGGGCCTTCATCGAGGTCGGCGGTGACGTAGTGCGCGGTGGCGCCAATCAGTTTCACGCCACGCTCATAGGCCTGCTTGTAGGGATTGGCACCCTTGAAGCTCGGCAGGAAGGAATGGTGGATGTTGATGATCCGGCCGCTCATCTTCTGGCAGACCTCATCAGAGAGCACCTGCATATAGCGGGCCAGCACGATCAGTTCGGCGCCGGATGAGGTGACCACGTTCATCATTCTGGCCTCCGCCTCGGGCTTGTTGGCTTTGGTGACGGAAATGTGGTGGAAAGGGATGTCGTGATTGACGACGACCTTCTGGTAATCGAAATGGTTCGACACCACACCGACGATATCGATCGGCAATGCGCCGATCTTCCAGCGGTAGAGCAGGTCGTTGAGGCAATGGCCGAACCGCGAGACCATCAGCAGCACCTTCATCTTGTGGTCGCCATCGTGGAATTCGCTAACCATGTCGAACTTCTTCTTCACCGGCTCGAATCCCGTCACAATCTCTTCGATCGCCACGCCTTCCTGGCTCACGAAGGTCAGCCGCATGAAGAACAGCCCGGTCTCCAAGTCATCGAACTGCGAACTGTCGATGATGTAGCAGCCTTTCTCGGCAAGGAAGCCGGTGATCGCGGCGACAATGCCGCGGGTGGATTGGCAGGTGACTGTCAGGACATAGCTCTTCATGGGTGTCTCGTACTTGGAGGGAATTGGCGGTCGCAATCTTATTTCTTGACTGCAGCCGCATGCAAAAGCGGTCCAAGCCCTGTTCAATCCGCTCGCATTAGGCAGCGAGCAAGGACTTCAGCTTGATCGATGATGATGCGAGGGCACTGCGATCCGGCCGGGCACGCGCGGTTATCAGCATCTCCGCTAGCCGAATGTCGCGACCAACGGAATTGCCTCGGCCGATGCCGCTCGCTGCCACCAGATGCCCGTCTGCATCGAGATGAAACAGCAGGAAGGCATCTTCGCCAAGGTCGCGGCGCACGGTGGCAGTGGCCGACGCCGCTAGTCCGGCGATCTGTAGCGTAAGATCATACTGATCGGACCAGAACCACGGCACGTCGACGAAAGGCTTGCTCCCACCCAGCAGATTGCTTGCGACTAGAATGCCCTGGTCTTGAGCGCTTCTCCAGGACTCGAGCCGAAGACGGACATTGCCGTAGATCGCCGAGGGAAAGGAGCAACAGTCTCCTGCTGCAAAAATATCGGGATCGGAGGTCGCTAGATAGGCGTCGACAGCAATGCCGTTGTTGACAACCAAGCCACATTCTTCTGCGAGCCTTGTATTCGGGACGGCACCGACGCCGGCCAGCACGAGATCGCCCGTCCACCGAGAACCGTCAGCGAGGGTAACGGTGATGCCAGCCTCGTCCTCCGCAATCTCTGACACGGTCGCGTTTAGAACGAATTCAACGCCTTCGGCGCGGTGACGCGCTTCGACAACGGATGCGATCTCTTGCGGCACCACGCGCGCCATCAGCCGCGGAAGCCCTTCGACAACAAGGACGGACGTGCGCTGCTGCCGCGCCGAAGCAGCCACTTCAAGACCGATGAAGCCTCCGCCGATGACGATCAGCCTCCGGCAGGCGCCTAGCCGTTCACGGATCGCCAAAGCATCGGCATATGTCCGAAGCGTGATAAGTCGTGTCAAATGTTGCGTATTTGGCAATGATCGGGGGCGTGCGCCGGTCGCCAACAGCAGCCGGTCGTAGGCAAGCGCCATGCCGTCAACGAGGATAACCTGCTGCTTGTCCCGGTCAATCCGCGCCGCTGCCATGCCCTCGATGAGTTCGATGCCTGCGCCCTGATATGCCTCCCGAGCTGCAATCAGCGTCAGTTCCTTCGCTCCGAGGAGCACCTGCTTGGAGAGCGGCGGCCTGTCGTAAGGTAGCTCTCGCTCGTCCCCAATTAGGGTAACCCTTCCCAGGAACCCTTTTTCGCGCAGGGTTAGAGCCGCGCGACCACCGCATAGGCCCGCTCCGATAATGACGATGTGCTTTGCGCTATCCACCATGACCTCCAGCAAGCAGATTCCTCCTCTGCCCGTATGAAGGATAAAAACTGCGATGCGACTTGCCAATGAGGTTATGATACAAAGTATCAATCGTATCATTATTCTCTGAAAATGATGCTGAAGATACCAGTTTTCGATCAGATGTTCTCTCGGGTATAAAGATCGAATGGCAGGACGCAGGTGTAGTTGCCCATCCCGGATTTAGCGCTGGCCGCGCGGATCATTCCTCCAATGACTTCGCCCGCGAGGCGGTCCAGGGGGTGGGAGATGACGAAGGTCATCGTACCGTCCAACAATGCCTCCTGGGTTACGTCCATGAGTTCATAGCCCACGACCTTCACTTTTCCGGCCATGCCCGATGATCTGAGTGCGGCCAATGTCCCCGATATTCCTCCTCCGGCGACGTAGATGCCTTGAAGATCTGGGTGCTCCCGCAGGAGCTTTTCTGTCATCTCCTGCGCGACAGCCTTGTTTTCAAACGTTAATAATGGTTCAAGCAGCGTGAAGCCCGGGGCATGCTCGCGAAAATAGGAGCGGAAACCGCTCTCGTTCATTTCCTGGCATCTGTATCGCAGATTGCCGACCAGGATGCCCAGCTTGCCGGGCTCCTTGCTGGTATGCTCGAAAACCCAAGCGGCGGTCCGTCCCACTTTCCACCCGTCGATTCCGATATAATGCACCAGTCCGGTCGAGGCCAGTTGTGAGATCAGCGCAAAGACCGGCGTACCGCGATCCTGCAACGTCTGGATTGCTTGACTGACGATCGGGTGGACTGCGGAGACTACCCCAATCGCATCGCAATCTTTGGCAAGGGTCAGCATTCGTGCTGCAGTGTTTTGGGGTGACAGATCGTCGAGGAACTCGATTCGGGCTTCGACATGCGCCTCTGATGCTCGTTCGGCGGCAGCGCTGAGCGCCTTTGCCAGGTTCTTGTAGAAGGTCCGTGTTGGCTGGTGCAACAGGAAGCCGAACCGATACCGTGGTTTCGCTGCCGCCACCCGGCTTTCGATTGCACCAACGCCGTAGAAACCTATGGCTTGGGCCGCCGCCTTCACATGCTCCATCGTCTTCTGCTTGACGCCGGCCGAACCGCTGAGGACGCGGTTCACCGTGGCGATGGAAACATCGGCCGCTTCGGCCAGGTCACGGATCGTCGGGCGCGCCATAGTTCCTCCTTATATCATTTCATATCTTTGTCGGGCAATTTTGACATGAATGATACTATCGTATCTTGAGGATATCATCATCACTTGATTTGATTTCAGTCAAGGCGTTTATTGGCGGCAACCAAAGGGCGGGACGATGTCCGTCCAAGCTGGAACATATCAACGAAAGCGGCAGGCGACCGCAACGGGCTCATCGATGCCGGGAGCTCGACTGGCGAAGCTTTGTCTGGTGCCTCCCCTGATGTGCATGCCTGCACACCTGAGGGTGAGACAAGGCAACGTGTTGCCGACGGAGGAATGAGATGGATGATCTGAGGTTTGGCACTCGCAACAAAAGGGGCGACTGGGCTCCGAATGGCAGGATTGAGATCGCCTCCTCCTGGGCATGGCCGCCGAAATTGCTGTCGTTCCTGAAGTGGCTTCCGGAATATATCTGGCCATGGAACGCATTTCACATGGCGACGGCGCTGCTCTACTGGTTCTACGTCGTGCCGGATGTGGCGACCATGAAGACGTTAAGCATCGGCTGGGCGCTCCGGCTTTATGCGGTGAATGCCGCGGCAATCTTCGTGTTCTACGGTTCGATCGAGCTCTTCTACTATATCAGGCGCAAGCAGGGCACGCGCTTCAAGTACAATTCGAAGTTTCCCAGCGAGCAGCCTTCCGACGTCTTCTGGTTCAAGAGCCAGAATATCGACAATTTTCTGCGATCGTTCTTCGTCTCGATCCCGCTGTGGACCGTGGTCGAAGTGCTGATGCTGTGGTGCTTCGCTAATGGGTTCGTTTCCTGGGTGAAGTGGGAAGAGCACCCGTATTACCTGGCTTTCCTCGTATTGGTCTCTCCCGCCATTCACGAGGTCCATTTCTTCATCATCCATCGCCTGATCCATACACCACTGCTCTATAGGTGGATCCATTCCGTCCATCACAATTCGGTCAATCCGTCGCCTTGGTCGTCGCTGTCGATGCATCCTGTCGAGGGCTTCCTCTACCACGCGGTGGCCTTCTGGCACCTGGTGATTCCGTCCAACCCCATCGTCGGCTTGTTCCAATTGCACATGGCGGGCTTCGGCGCAGTCAACGGTCATATCGGCTTTGAAAAGCTGGAGATCACCGAAGAAACCGCCGTCAATAGCCATGCCTATACGCACTACCTGCATCACAAATATTTCGAGGTGAACTATGGCGGCGACGGCCTGATCCCGCTCGATAAGTGGTTCGGCACCTGGCACGACGGCACCAAGGAGGGCGACGCCCAGATGCAGGCGCGCTTCCAGAAGAAGAAAGAACGGCTGAACGCCAAGCAAGGCGCCAAGGCCTGAGACATCGAGAGCGGACTGCCGACCGTCTTGGGCAGTTGAAATGGGGACATGGGAGGAGATCTTGCCCCCGCAAACCAAATGCAGGGACGGGCCAAAAGCCCGCCAGCGCAACCAATCAGTCTTGTAACGCCGTCAGGTGACGGTATTTGGAGGAGGGTAAAATGAAAATAGTGAAACATCTTCTGGCTGCGGCGGTTGCCGCCGTTGTCCTGTCAACGGCTGCCACAGCGGCCATGGCCGGCGGAGCCAATATCTTCGTCATCGGCGGCAAGGCGGACGATCCGTTCTGGTCGAAGGTGAAGAAGGGCGCCGATGACGCCGCCAAGGTCGTTGAACTGACCGGCGGCAAAGTTACCTGGCTTGGCCCGCAGAATTACGACAATCTCGGCCCGGATGCAGCCAACCTTATCCGTACGGCTCTGAGCCAGAACCCCAGCGCCATTGTCGGCCCCGATTGGGTGCCGGAAGCGATGGACGAAGCCTTCAAGTCCGTCGTCGCGGCCAAGGTTCCGCTGATCGTCTACAACGCGGGCGGTATCGATGCGGCCAACAATCTCGGCGCGATGAACTATATCGGCAGCGATGAACACACCGCCGGCGTCGCTGGCGGCCAGTATTTCGGCCAGGCCGGTTCCAAGAACGTGCTCTGTGTCAACACCCTGCCGGGTGCGGCCAATACCGAAGCCCGTTGCGCCGGCGTGTTCGAGGGCGTCGGCATGAATGGCGGCAAGTCGACCCAGCTGCCGCTGCCATCGAGCACCTTCGGCAACCCGACCGCGGTCGCCGAAGCCATCAAGGCAGCGCTGCTCAAGGACCCGACCATTGACGGCATCATCACGATCAGCGCCGGCGACGGCAACAGTGCCGCCAACGCCATCATGCAGGCCAATGTCGGCGACAAGGTGAAACTCGCCACCTTCGACATGGATGAGACGGCGCTGCAGCGCATCAAGGATGGTGGCCAGCTCTTCGCCATCGACCAGCAGCCGTATCTGCAAGGTTACCTCGCCGTGTCGCTGCTCAACGGTTACGTCAATTTCGGCCTCGACCTGCCGACCAAGCCGGTCCTGACCGGCCCCGGCATCGTCGACTCCTCGAACATCGACGCGACGCTGGCCGGTGTGAAGGCGGGCGCTCGCTGACGCTCTGACTTGAGTGTCCGGCACGAAGGGCAATCCGACGGGCCGGACACCTCCGCAGCGGCGTCGCTCGCGGGTGCAACGACGCCACCTTACAACAGTTACAAGCCCCGGGAGGTTCATCCATGAAATCTCAAACCCTAGCTCAACCGCTAGAGCGTGCGAGCGCGCCGGCGCCCAAAAGCACGACGTCGTCCACGCCATCGCTCGGCAGCCTCGTTCGCCGCCCCGAAATGGGTTCCTTCATCGGCCTCGTCGCCGTCTTCGCGTTCTTTTCCGTGTTTGGCGGTGCGAACTTCCTGTCGCTTGGCGGCGTGGCGAGCTGGCTCAATGTCGCGGCAGGTTTGGGCATTATCGCGCTGCCGGTGGGGCTGTTGATGATCGCCGGACATCTCGACCTTTCCGTCGGCTCCGTCATCCCGGCGAGCTCGATGATGATCGCCATCGTCTCGGGTTACTACCAGGCGCCGATCATCGTCGGCATCGTCGCCGCCCTCTGTCTCGGTATGGCGGTCGGCTTCCTCAACGGCGTGCTGGTTATCCGCACCCGGGTCCCGTCGTTCGTCGTGACGCTGGCGACACTCTTCGCGGTCGCCGGGCTGACGCTAGGCCTCTCGGTCATCCTGGCCGGCAGCACCAGTGTCGCGCTCAACGGTGGTCCCGTTGCCAAGATGCTGCTCGGCCAGTTCGTCGGCGGCAAATTCCAGGTGACGATCTTCTGGTGGATCGCAGCCGTCGTGATTGTCGGCTTCATCCTCAATGTCTCCCGCTTCGGCAACTGGATTTTCGCCATGGGCGGCGATCAGGTCAGCGCCCGCAATGCCGGCATTCCGACCGAACGCCTGACGATCTGGCTGTTCGTCGGCAGCGGCCTCTGTGCGGCATTTGTCGGCCTTTCGCAGGCGCTGCTCTATAACAGTGCGCAGGTGGCGGCCGGTCAGTCCTTCATCTTCAATTCCATCATCGCGGTCGTCGTCGGCGGTGTGCTGCTCACCGGCGGCTATGGTTCGGTCGTCGGCATCGTGCTCGGAACGCTAACCTTCTCGGTCGTCAACCAGGGCATTTTCTACACCGGCTTCGATGCCAACTGGGCGTCGCTGATCATCGGCGTGCTGCTGCTGGCAGCCGTACTGATGAATAACACCTTCCGCACCATGGCCCTGACCCATTCGCCCCGTGGCAAGAAAGGGACACGCTCATGACATCGCCACTCCTCAAGCTCACAGGCGTAAACAAGTCCTTTGGTCCGATCGACGTTCTGCATGATATCTCGATCGAAGTGAATGCAGGGGAGGTGCTCTGCCTCCTCGGCGACAACGGTGCCGGCAAGTCGACATTGATCAAGACCTTGTCCGGCGTGCACAAGCCGACCTCCGGAACGATGGAAGTGAACGGCAAGCCCGTCATCTTCGAAGGGCCGCGCGACGCCAGCGCGATGGGCATCGCCACCGTCCATCAGTTCGGCGGCACCTTCCCGCTGATGAGCATCGGCCGCTCCTTCTTCGTCGGTGCCGAACCCACGCGACGCTGGGGGCCGTTCAGCGTTTTCGACCGCAGGTATGCCAACGAGGTTGCGGTGCGCTCGATGCGTGAGCTCGGCATCACCCGGATCGACGATGGCGACCGGCTGGTCGGCGGATTGTCGGGCGGCGAGCGTCAGTCACTAGCAATCGCCCGCGCCGTCCATTTCGGCGCGAAACTCCTGATCCTCGACGAGCCCACGGCGGCGCTCGGCGTTAAGCAGGCGACACATGTCCTGCGAATCGTCAACGAGGCGAAGCGGCGCGGACTCGCCGTCATCTTCATCACCCACCAGGTGATGCATGCCATGGCGGTGGGTGACCATTTCGCCGTTCTGATCCGCGGCGCCATCGCTGCCGACTTCCGCAAGGGCGAGCGCTCGCGAGAAGAGATCACCGACCTGATGGCCGGCGGAGAAACCATGGCCTCGCTAGAGGCCGAGATTGAAAGCCATATGGCTGAGCAGTCTGGCAGCTCTCCCGCGACCATTGCGCAATGATGGTCAAGGACAGTGGTAGACCATCGTCTTGAATTGAATTCCTCCCGTCCGCTTTTCTCCCGAGCATGCGGCGGACACCTGGTGGCCCGGGGTCCAAATCCGGGCCACCCCTTCAACCCCGAAAAACAACAAAGAAGCGAGTTGACTATCATGCCTGAATGGGTGGAAGCCTGTGGAACGGGCGACGTGGATCAGGAGGAACTGATCCGTTTCGATCACCAGGGGCGGACCTTCTGCGTCTACCACAGTCCCGATGACGAGTATTTCTGCACCGATGGCCTTTGTACGCACGAGAAGGTGCACCTCGCCGATGGTCTGGTGATGGACTACGTCATCGAATGCCCAAAGCACAACGGCCAGTTCGATTATCGCACGGGTGAAGCCGTGCGTATGCCCGTCTGTGTCAACCTGAAAACCTATGCCGTCAAGGTCGAGAACGGCCGCGTCTTCATCGAGATCTGAACATCATGACTTCAACATTTGCACTTGCCGCCTGCGCCGAAATGCTCTGGCGCGATCGTCCCATAGAATGGCGCGCCAGCCGCTTGAAAGAGATGGGTTTCGGGGTCGGCCTCTGGAACTGGCCGGACCACGACCTCGCCAAGCTGGAAGCCACCGGCGCCAGCTTCACCATCATGAATGGTTATCTACGCGGCCGCCTGACGGACAATGACGGCGCGGACGAACTCATCAAGACGGCTCGCGAAACGGCGCAAGTCGGTAAGCGCCTAGTACCTCTGCACAGAGGATTTGACGGTTTGGTTTGGCTGCAATGTTGGCAGGCAGTTGTGGTGGATGAGTAGTTCGACACTGCGTGCGATGCGTGGCTGCCTGCGGATCAGGCCGTTGCTTTCGAGCGTGAGCAGCATCTGGTGGACGGATGGCGGGGTGACGCCGAGATAGCGTTGCAGGTCGCGTTCGGCCGGTGCGCGCCCATTGATCGATC
>NZ_JBFUFF010000163.1:0-9119 GCF_056403555.1 Rhizobium sp. P2_G2 | reverse complement strand
GATGTATTCCTCTCCCTCGCCTGCGGAAAAGTAGAACGCACTGACCGTATCAGAATCCGCCAGTTCACCATCCGTACCGATGAAGAAAACGACGCCGACATGGGTGCCAATCGCGCGCTGGAACGGTGGGCCATCATCGGCGAGCACGGGATAGCGTTTCCGCCGACGCTCCCTTATCCTTGCCTTGGACGCCTCTTCCTCCTCGGCCCCCCTGATGGCGTCCCGCCGCGCGCGTCGCGCCTGCGGCTCAGCGCGCCCGGCCGCCGCCTCGATCGCCCGCCATCGCCGGCGGAGTTCCTCAAGAGAACGGTAAGGCACAGTCCACAAGCGGCGATCGCCGTCCCAACGGGCATGCGGGATTTCCCGGATCTCATTGACGATGGTTCGCGCGTAAGGCGTCCGGATTTCGATAACCGCTGGCATTGCTTCGAGATAGCGGCTTTCGATCGGATCGAAGGTAAAGGCGTCCCTGCCCTTGTCGTCGGCGAAAGCGTCGGCCTCTGCCTCCATCTCGGCTAGCCAGCGGCCGATGCGCCTCTCGGCGGTGCGGCCGGGCACAAACCACGCATTCAGGCTGTCGCTCCACCGAGCGCGCGGGAAAGACTCGCGAAAGCGCTGTACGGTGATACGATCGTGCGGCAGATCAGTCGTTGCGCCAACACGCTGTCCAGCCTGGATTTTGTCGTTCGGTTCCTCTTCCATAGTGCCTTACCGCAGCAATGCAGCTTTTGTTTTGGCTGCGTCGTGCTCGAACGCTCATGCTGCCTGCCTGGATTTCCCGAGACGTTTGATCGCCTGTTCCAGTGGCCGCTGGCCATCACAATAGTCCCGCCATGCGGACGTTTTCGCAAGCAGTGCAGGCACGGTGCGCACCGTAAATCGCTTCGGATCGAGGTCGGATTTCACCTGCGTCCAAGTCAGCGGCATCGACACGGTGGCGCCTGGCCGCGCCCGTGGAGACAACGGCGCCACCGCCGTCGCCATGCGATCGTTGCGCAGGTAGTCGAGAAAGATGCGCCCCTCGCGCTGGTTCTTGGCCATCTTGATCAAGTAGAGATCCGGATTGTGGCGGGCCATCTGCTCGCAGACATCATGGGCAAAGCTCTTCGCTATGTCCCAGCTGAGTTTCTTGCCCATCGACACGGCGAGAGGCGTCACTACGTGCAGTCCCTTGCCACCCGTCGTCTTGCAGAAGCTGACGAGCCCGAGGTCGTACAGCCGATCGCGGATTTCGCGGGCGGCTTCGACGACGGTGGAGAACTCGACATCAGGTCCCGGATCGAGGTCGAACACCAGACGGCCAGGCACTTCTGGCTGACCAGGCTCACAATTCCACGGATGCAGCTCGACGCCGCCGATCTGGGCGATGGCGGCCAAGCCTTCGACGCGGGCGATCTGCAGGTAAGGCTTCTTGTCGCCGAAGACCGTAACCAATTCCAGCAAGTTCGATGTCCCCGGCATGGCATGGCGCTGGAAGAATTGTTCTCCGCCGATTCCGTCCGGTGTGCGTATAATCGAGCAGGGGCGCCCCTTGATGTGGTCGATCAGCCAGGGACCGACGGCTTCGTGATAGCGGGCCAGATCGACCTTTGTCACCGGCTCTCCGTCACCAGCATCCGGCCACAGCGCCTTGTCGGGACTGGAGATCATGACGCCCATAACCTCCACCTTCGCGCCCTTGCGGAAACGCTTTGGCGCTGGTTTCGACGTCTCGGGATCGGGCACCTCAGTCTCGGAAGGTGAAGCCGGCTTCTCGGCCTCGACTTCTGCCGCCGGCTTATCTTCCCGCAAGCCCTTGAATGCCGCCTGCCGAACTTGGCCATCGGCCGTCCATCCGGCAAACTCAATCTCGGCAACCAGCTCTGGCTTCAACCAGACGATATCGGGACTCTTCTTCGGCGCCCCGATCCCTGTGAACGGCGATTTTGACGCCTCCATTTGCTGCAGCTTGGGGAGCAGCGTCTCGACGGTCTTGGCGCCATAGCCCGTACCGACCCGGCCGACATAGACAAAGTGATCGCCGCGATTGACGCCGACGAGCAACGATCGGAACTTGCCATTGGTCTTGGCATAGGCGCCGATGACGACTTCATGCCCTGCCCTGCATTTCGACTTCGCCCAGGTCTCCGTGCGGCCTGACTGATAGGGAGCGTCGCCCTGCTTGGAGACAATCCCTTCCAACGACAAACGGCAGGCAGATCTCAAAACTGCATCGCCACCGGTTTCGAAATGCTCGACGAAGCGCAAACGCGGATCCTCGCCGGCGTCGGACAACAGCGCCGCCAGCCGTTCCTTCCGTTCGGTGAGCGGCAGTTCGCGCAGGTCTTCGTCGCCGACGAATAGCAGGTCGAAAGCGAAGTACACCAGATCGTCGGTCTTTCCTTCCGACAGCGCCGCCTGTAGCGCAGCGAAATGCGGGGCGCCGTTTTCGTCCAGCGCACAGATTTCTCCATCGATGATGGCACCGGGAAGAGCCGAGGCTGACGCGGCGATGGCCGGGTATTTGGCCGTCCAGTCAAGACCCTTGCGGGTTTTCAGGGTTGCGTCACCATCCTCAATCCTCATCTGGATACGATAACCGTCGAACTTGATCTCATGGATCCAGCCATCGGCGGATGGCGGGCGGGCCAGGGTTTCGCAGAGCTGCGGTGGGACAAAATCCGGCATGGCGGATTTTGTCCGCCTGGCGGCAGCCGGCTTTTTCGTGGTCTTCACGCCCGCACTGCGCTTCTCCGCCGCAAGGCCGTGATTGCTGTCCCACACCGCATCCACCTCGACGTCGCCATTCTGCATCATGAATGGCTTGGGTTTCCTGCCCTTTCCGGACGCGATCGTCGACATCGTCCGGCTAGAAGCCACCGACGTATCGTTTTCCTCCAGGACGGCCGCTCCGTTCTCGTCGACCGAAAAGTCGTCATGATGCTTGATCAGCAACCAGTTGGTCCGCTTGCCGCCATCGCGATCATGGCGCATACGCACGAGGACGAAGCTGCCGTGCAGCCGCTTGCCGTCCAGCGTGAATTTGAAATCACCTTTGGCGAGCGCTTCCTCCGGCGACCTGTTACCTTCTGGCTCCCAGTAGCCCCGGTCCCACAGCATCACTGTGCCGCCGCCATATTGGCCTTTTGGGATGGTGCCTTCGAAATCGCCATAGTCGAGCGGGTGATCTTCTACTTCAACGGCCAACCGCTTGTCGTGTGGGTCGAGTGAAGGACCCTTGGTCACCGCCCAGGATTTGAAGACACCATCGAGTTCGAGCCGAAGGTCGTAGTGGAGACGGGTCGCATCGTGCTTCTGGATGACGAACCGCCGACGGTTCGACGGCTTCACCTGAGCTTCGCCGCCCGGTTCACCCGTTTTCTTGAAATCACGCTTGGCACGGTATGTCGAAAGATTGTCGACCATAAACTCCCGGCTCCCTCCTGCTTGTTGATGTCACAGGATCAGAACGCCTCGGCAGGCCAGTAGTTTCACCGCGTGCAAAGGTCGTGCAAATGGATCGTTGATATCGCCGCAAAGACTGCTATGTTCTCTCTTTGTTTCGGGCAAAGCTCTCACACCAGATGCCGAGCCTGCAGCCTATATTGCCGAAGCCGCCATGAACGATATGAGCAACATTCCGGTCCGGAAAATCGTCCACGTCGACATGGACGGTGCGCCGTGAAGGCGCGAGAGAGGTGAAATATGACTTAGCCATCATCTCTCAAGCTTGCTGATTTTCGACCGACGGTTGGAATGCCGTCTCGGCTGTAAGAGCAACAGCCGAAAGGGGGCCGAGAAGCTCGACCGGGCGTCGCCGGTTGGGTGTCATAAGCAGATCAGCCTCAAGTGTACCGGGTGCGAGCCACCACTCGTGGGCCGGGCTACCACAGTGTCTATGACGAGACAACGAAGTGAGCGCCCGGAAGCCTCTGTATTTATCCATACCGCTTCCACTGGTGTGTTGGCACCGGAGGTAACGCGATCCGAAGCGGCAGGGTTCAGTCCATCTCTGCTGCTGGGCACGAACATCGTGCTCGGGACAGGGACCGCTCTCTCAGCCCGTCCTCAGCATCGCCAGGGGTAGAGCTCACCGTCTAACGACACGAAGGTTGGAGATCGGAACACGGGAACTCGGATCGTTTGCCTGGCACGGAACCGGGCTAGCCTCGACGGCAGGAGACGGACGACACCGAGGGCGGAGCTTTCGTAGTAGTCGGAGCGCGGGAAAGCCGCGTGCAGGGCGAAGGGAAGCAGGAAGACGATAGAATTGCACGACGGAGGAGTAATCTGTGGACATGGATTATCAAGCCGACGAGGCTTGGGTACTCGGCGTTCAGCGCAGGCTCTATCAGCAAAGCAAGGCAAATCCCGAAGAAGCGTGGTGCGATCTATGGGGGTGGCTTACAGACGCCCGCATGATCCGTCACGCCTGGCGGCGTGTTTCCACGAATAAAGGAAAACGCTCCGCTGGAGTCGACGGGATCACTGTGGACCACGTTCGCCAAAGGATCGGTGAGCAAGCATTCCTTGAAGGCATTCGGAAGGAATTGCGCTCTGGCGCATATCGTCCGAATCCATCACGGCGAAAGCTCATTCCGAAGGCGGGCAAACCGGGGCAGTTCCGACCCTTGGGCATTCCCACGGTAAAGGATCGCGTCGTCCAAGGCGCGGTCAAAGCAGTTCTCGAGCCAATCTTCGAGGCTCAATTCTGGCCTGTCTCCTACGGGTTTCGGCCCGGAAAGGGCACACACGGGGCCTTGGAGCATATCCGGCTATCTCTCCAACCGCGCAAGCGGGAAGCGGATAGCCGACGGCACCAAATGCCATACAACTGGATAATCGAGGGCGACATAAAGGGCTGTTTCGACAACATCAACCACCACCACCTCCTGGAGAGGGTACGCGCACGCGTGGCCGACCGGCGGGTGACGGGGTTGGTCGGGCAGTTCTTGAAGGCTGGCGTTCTGGCCGAGGATCAATTCCTACGTACAGATAACGGCACGCCTCAGGGTGGGATCATCTCCCCGTTGCTGGCCAACATCGCACTGAGCGCGATCGAGGAACGCTATGAGCGATGGACCTATCACCGCACGAAAATCCGGAACCACCGCCTCTGCGACGAGGCGGCGGCGGCACTAAGCGCACGAGGACGGGATCGCCGGCTAGGACGCTGTGTGTTCTTCCCGATCCGATATGCCGATGACTTTGTCGTGTTGGTTTCAGGCTCGAAGGAAGATGCCGTCGCGGAGAAGTCCGCACTGGCGGATTACCTTCGGCGAACGACCGGTCTCGAACTGTCACCGGAAAAGACCAGGATCACGGCTGTGGCGGAAGGGTTCGAGTTTCTCGGATTTCACGTCGCTATGCGATGGGACAAACGATACGGGTATTTCCCCCGTATCGAGATACCCAAAGCAAAATCCGCTGATCTGCGCCACAAGATAAAGGTCCTCACCAAGGTCAATACGAACTTGGTGCCTCTTGGGCGGAAGCTCGATGAACTGAACTCAATCCTTCGAGGCTGGACTGGCTACTATCGCCACTGCGCCCGAGCCGGGAAAGTGTACGGCCATAGACTGGTTCGTGACACGCCGTATCTGGTGCTGGCTTCGCAAGAAGCGCCGAAAGGCTAGGGTGCGCGACATAATGCGGTCATTCGGGCCGAGCCGTCGCCGCCCGACAAGACGCGTCTGGCGAGAGGGTCTCCACGAGCAATATATTCTCGCTTGGACTCCTATCAGTCGGTTCCTGCTTGGCTGGATGAAAACGACTGCATTTGCCATGTCTTCTGGAGAGCCGGATGCGTAACGAAAGGCGCAAGTCCGGTTCGGCGAGAGGCGATGAGAGACCACCCGCTGCGAGGCGGCTAGGCGCTCATCGCCTACTCTATCCGTTTTACGCGTCGGTCGAGCAGCGCGATAATCCGGAACTCCGGGGCAAGCCGCTGGCCGTCGGCGGATCGGCGGCGCGCGGCGTGGTGGCCGCCGCCAGCTATGAGGCACGGGCTTTTGGTGTCCATTCGGCCATGCCGTCGGTCACGGCGAAGCGCAAATGTCCAGACCTGATTTTCGTGCCGCCGCGCTTCGAGGTCTATAAGGCGGTTTCCCAGCAAATCCGCGAAATCTTCGCCGAATATACCCCGCTGATCGAGCCGCTATCGCTGGACGAAGCCTATCTGGATGTGACGGAAAATCTGAAGGGCATGGAAATCGCCACCGAGATTGCGCTGGAGATCCGCGCCAAGATCAAGCAGGTCACCGGGCTCAACGCTTCAGCCGGGATTTCCTACAATAAGTTCCTCGCCAAAATGGCCAGCGATCTGAACAAACCCAATGGCCAGGCCGTCATCACGCCGAAGAACGGACCAGGCTTTGTCGAAACCCTGCCCGTTAAAAAATTCCATGGCGTGGGGCCGGCGACGGCCGAGCGTAGCGCAAATACGGGATCGAAACCGGGCTCGACCTGAAATCGAAGTCGCTCGCTTTCCTGCAGGAGCATTTCGGCAAATCCGGTCCTTATTTCTATGGCATCGCGCGTGGCATTGACGAGCGCCAGGTCAGGCCCGACCGCATCCGCAAATCGGTCGGCGCGGAAGACACATTCGTCGAGGATATCGATGACCTCGAACACGCGAAGGCGGAACTGAAGCCGCTTGCCGAGAAGGTCTGGCGCTATTGCGAGGCACAGGGCATCAGCGGGAAGACTGTGACCGTGAAAATCAAATACTCGGACTTCACCCAGGCGACCCGCAGTCGGACGGCCACAGTTCCGTTCACAAGCATGGCCGATGTATTCGACGCGGCATCCGAACTTCTGGCAACTGTCTATCCCTTCAAACGGTCCGTGCGCCTGTTGGGTGTAACACTATCGTCGCTGACCAACGATCAGCCCAGCGACGCGACCGAGGGACAGCCGCAACTCGATCTCAATCTGTAGCAGGAACAAGGCCCTGAGAACGAAAAAGCCTGCCGCGGGAGGAGGTGCGGCAGGCTTTCCGAAAGAACCGAACAGCGGCTAGCAGGAGGAGTGCCGCTGTTCCGACAGACGTCCCTGGGAGGAGGAGTGGGCCGCCTGAAAATCGAAGCTTTGCGGGAGGAGGTGCATTGCTTCGATGCGATTAATCATACACCGATCGCGGACAGCGCCAATGTCTCATGCTGCACTGCAGCTATGCAAGGAACACAAGCCTGAAAGGTCACTTAGCGAACGAGAATCCAAGCGACTTAGACCCGCGAACTTGACGCAAAAACGCCCGCATCATCAGCGGGCGTAGAACAGTCTTAGATACCAGACGCTATGCGGTTAACGCGCGATCGATGCGCGGGCAACGCTGCGGATGTCAGCGCGGTCGATGCCGAGGTCCTGGAGTTCGCGGCCAGTCAAGCGTCCGAGTTCGGTGACGGCCTGGCGATACTTGCGCCAATTGTTGAAAGAGCGTGCTACGTTCATGATAATCCCCTTCCTGAAGGCTATGTGACGTCACCAACCCTGCTTGGTCCCGGCGTCGTTTCGATGATTGGAATATAGGCATTTCAATCGGTTTAAAACAGAGATAATCCCTCACCCCACCTATGCGCAGCACGCATAGGATTTCCTTTTCAACGGGACATACTGATTTTTAGGCCCCGCAATTAAAGGTCGTCGGACGCCGACGCGTGAAAGCGCCGTCTCCGGCAGCGCGATGTCCCGCAGGCGATCAAGCGGCTCGCCCAATCGTCGAAGCAGGCCGCTTGAACGCGCGGTCCGTCAGATACCATAGCGCCGATCGAGTTCTTTCAGCGCGGACTGTATCTCATCGATAGAAATCGGCTCTGGCATTCCCGGCACCTGCCGGAGGGCCGGCTTCGAATCGATAGCGTAAAAGTCGGAGGCCCATGCCGCGAGAGTCGTTCGCTTATCATCGACGGAAAGAGCCGGCGCTCTCACCACATCGATTGGCCGCTGAAGCTGCAGATCCTGAAGCAAGACCGCTGGTCCCATCGCCATGGCGCCGCTAGCCGCCTGCTGCAACATGTCGTGCGTCATCGGGCCACCTCACTGCACGTGTGGATCCCGGTCACGCCGCAGGCGTGAGGCCGCGATCATATTGGTTTCCGGCGCCAGCAGATCGTGTTTCTCGGCGAAGGCCGCAAACAGGCCACGCGCGGTTTCCGCATCAATCTCGCCACGCAGTGCCGCACTGCAGGCCTTGAGGGCAATCGCGTGCGCGCTGTCCCTGAGTGACGTCGGGCACTCGGAAAGATGCCGGTAGGCATCCATGACGCTGCGAACCTCCGCTGGGTAGCCAAGGCCGACGAGAATAGAAACAGGCTGTCTAAACAAATCGGGTTTCATCGCTCTCTCCTTCCCAACCCAGAATGTTGATGGGCGCCGCAGTGACGGCGCCCTTGTGGAGCGGACAATGCAGGTTAAGCCGCCTTGTGCGCTTCGATCTGCGCGGGAGCAGCAGACATCAAGCCAGCAGCGCTCTCGATCGAGATCTTGCGCGGCTTCAGTGCCTCGGGGATCTCCCGAACCAGATCGACCGACAGGAGTCCGTTGCTGAGGTCCGCCCCGTTCACTCTGACATGGTCGGCGAGTTCGAACCGGTGCTCGAACGGCCGGCCGGCAATGCCACGATGCAGGTAGCCCTCGGCAGCCGCTTCCTGCTTCTTGCCTGTGACTGTCAGTAGATTGGATTGGAAGGTGATGTCGAGTTCGTCCTGGGTGAAGCCCGCGACCGCGATCGAAATCCGGTAGGTGTCGTCACCGGTCTTGACGATGTCATAGGGCGGCCAGTCACTGATCGACCGGGCGCGCTGGGCGTTTTCCAGAAGATTGAAAACCCGGTCGAAGCCGACGCTGGAACGGAACAGCGGTGCATAGTCGTAAGATGTTGCCATAGCCATATCCTCCTTGAAGCAACATGGATACGGAAGCGCCGAAAGCGGCGCTCCCAGCAAGGCCAGCCCTCATTCAGCAGCTGGCGACAATCGATTTGGTTTTTGAGAATTTCGGATTCAAGAGCAGCGGCAGAAAAAAATTTGCTCGTTTTCGGCTTCAGCTGTTGGTTTCCAGCACGAATTGATCCACTTTGCCGTTTCTCGTTGATCCGGCAGTTAGCGCAAATTGATGATCTATTTCGGATCTTTGAGGGC
>NZ_JBFUFF010000162.1:0-9212 GCF_056403555.1 Rhizobium sp. P2_G2 | reverse complement strand
TTCCAGCGCCTTCAGACGCTTGGCCTCGGACACTTCCATGCCGCCGTATTTGGCTTTCCAATTGTAAAATGTCGCTTCGGAAACTCCGTGCTTGCGGCACAGGTCGGCTACCTTCGCGCCAGCCTCCTGCTCCTTCAGAACCGCAATAATCTGCTCTTCCGTAAATCTCTGCTTCTTCATGCGTCCGTCCTTCAATGGGCCGGACTCTAATCCATTCTGGAGGAAATTACCCGTGGCAGGTCAAAAATTCTACGTTCGCAGAACTGACGTCGACACCCGCTTTGAGCTGCTCCAAGAGGAAGGGTGTGATTTCATCCCTCAACGCGGGATCCGCGTCGATCACCTTCCGAAGCACGTCACTGGGATTTGGATTGTCGGACGCGTCCGTCGCCCATTCTTCCAAGATTTCCCGTTGAGCTACATCTTTGAAAACCGCGCGATTGGCCTCCGCAGTTTCGACAAACCACTGCGGCACGTTATTTGGGTTGAGCAGCCCGTAAACCAAGGTGTTCGCGATCTCTTGTTCTGTGCCAACAATCGGACCGCGCTTGGCGTCGATAGCGAGGCCTGCCAGCCCGGCATAGAGTAGATAGGAGTTTCGCTCGTTCTTGGTCAAAGAGTGTTGCCGCCAGAAAGCGCGATATCCGGTGGAGAACCAGTCGGAGATGAAGGAGCCGTACCGCTGTTTGATAAAGACCACGGTCTCGTCGCCAAGATCGTTTGGTTTCTGCCTGAAAGTCCAGGTTAACGCTGCCTGATCGACTCCGGACTGGAGGTTTTTTCTTCTTTGGAAGAACGTGATGGTGTTGCGCACTCGCCAGTAGAGGTCCAGGACGCTGTCACGTTTTTTCCTGAACCAGGTGCGGAGTTGATACTGGCTCTGATGTCGAAAACGATACCACCGTGCTTGGAACCATCTCACTACGCCCCTTGGGAACCGACGCTGCAGCTCGGTATCACCGCTCTTGCGAACAGCCTGCTCCAACATTCGGATGCCCTCCTGACGCTCCTTGAGCGGCAGGCGGTAAATGATCTCGTATGCGATCTCGAACGCTGTTCTGCGTACGAGGGGCGACCGGTCCGGCCGCAGGCCCCTCAACTGGGTAACGACGTCATCGATGGAAAATACCGATCTTTGTGACTCCTTGTCGCCCAGCTTGATACCCTCGATGACACCGTGAACGCGTACGTAGCCGTCCGCGCGGGCCGGAAAGAAGCCAACCCTGCGGTCAATCAAAGCTTTCTTCAGTTCAATATTGGGCACCATCAGTTCCAGCAGCTCGTCATATTTCGACCGCTCCATGCTAAAGTGGTCGCCGCGATTGGACAGGTACTCAATGGCGTCAAGCATAGCCGGTTGATGGTGACGCCAATTTCCACTGCGCAATAGCCGTATAGAAAGACCAAGCACGAGCGCCTTCAATATGCGATACTGAGCGACGACAGTTGGAAGTTGCGATTGTCCCTCCTGTCGTGCCCCTGAGGCAAAACGTAGCGAGATCATCAACCAGTGGCCGACATCGTCATCGGCGATGCTTGAACCCAGCTCTTCGAGCAACTGCGGCGTTATCGATGCATAGTTTGAAGCCTCGCGTCGCAGCCGTGAAATTGCACAGATCGCGTCCAAGACGTTGACAGAATGCGGGAATGCGCATTGGAGAGCCGAGACTTGATAACGGTTCCAGGTGGGAGCTTCCTGGACATCATCCGGCGGCAAGACATAGAGCGACGCCTGGAAAGCCCGTTCGGCGCGAACCGCGTCGCCAAAATCCTTCAAGGCGAGGCACGCTTCTGCTCGCACTCGTAGCGCCTCAGTTGAATCAGTCGCGATCGCCACCATCTTGTCAGCGAGTAAGACTATCTCGCCATACCTGGCAACCTCCACGAGAAACTCGCGCGCTTCAGGCGACTTCGCACTGTCGAGAAGTCTTGAGACCGTGGGCGCGAGGTCGGGGGTTGCGAACTTTGTTACGTCATCTGATGCGAACCACTCTCCACGAAATCTTCGATCATCATAAAGTGCGATATGTGCTTCCAGAGCCGCCCCTCGCTCTTCGCTAGATAGAAACAGCGGATCGCCTGTTTCGATGAGGAGGCTCGGCCGAAAAGACGTAATTTCTGTACGAGCGGTCTTATTTAGAGTTGCCAGCCAACCGATTACCTGTTCCGTCTCTGGCGGGGCAAAGGTTTTGCCGTGGCTCTCGGCGAACAGCGGTGTGATCACATCAAGGGAATCGGAATTGCTGCGCATCTGTCGGTCGAAGAACTGTGCAGCTTGGAAGTCTTGCAGTTCTCTATGTGCAAAGCGTATCTTTCCCGCAATTGAGGGCTGGAAAAGAGCGCTGCTAAGCAGCTGGCGCACAGAAGCCTCGGTCCACGGTTCGACATCGTTGGACAGCACGGCGAGGGCATTCACCGACAGCGGAATTCCTGGCCTGATGGACAGGTCCTGCACGCCTGCCAGCACCGTAGCGGCGGCCAGCTTCTCGCACGCCCGCCGCGCTCCCGTCGGATCGAGATTGGACCTGCGTTCTTGATCCTGTTCCGTTTGCAGTCTTGCGGAGATTGCACTGCGGAAGAGTTCCAAACGGGATGCAAACACCTGATCAGGAGGCACGCCTTTTTCCAACTCGTACAACCAAGCGTCGATTAGAAGGTGCACCTCAAAAGGCTGTTGTGCCAGACTAGCCGCCCGAGCCCTTCCGACCGCGTGAAGGAATTCTGCTGTGCTTGGCAGTCTCGACTCGGCAAGCCGCTCGACTTCAGCATGCTGCAAGCCCGCTAGGCGGTACACTCCGACTTTCGGCTTTAGTTTATCTTGGAGGTCCCCTCGCAGCTTCTTCAGAAACTGGGCAACTATTTCGGAGTCCGTCGCTCCGTGCCATTCACTGGGCCGTGTCGTTACAACGAGCTTGAGCGCCTGCCCGGCCGAGCCTATAGCCTCCCCCAGTTGGCCAAACGCATCATTCAACACCGAGCCGTTGCGGGCGTCGGGCAAACGGGCCTCATCCAACGCATCGAGAAATAGAACCGCTGCTCTATTGCTGCCAAGCCACTGATTGAACATCCTTTCGCCGTCAGGGTCTTTGGGGGAGAAGGATTGGCGAACCGATTGACGGCACAAGGCTTCCAACTTGAGAACGAAGGCCGGTGTGCCGCTCCTTCGAAGTTTTTTTGCCGCTTCGAGGACCTCAGTTGTTTTTCCTGAACCGGCCGTGCCAAGGATTATGGTCGCATCATTCTTCTGAATATCCTCCCAGGTATCTCCGGTTGGCTTACCTCGAATTGAACGGGGGAAACTCGCGACACGTTCGTCAGCGGAGTCCGTCGCCGTACCGATATCGATGAACCTGCGCTCAAAAGAGATGTATTGGAAGTCGGCCAAGTTTGTTGTCTCGCTCTCGAATTTTGGCAGATAGTGCCAGCACCTTGCCAAAAGTGCAAAGAGGTTGCGCCGATCAGGTTTTCGACCCACGCTCGCAATCAACAACTGGAATCGAAGCGCTTTTTCCAACGGGCATAATCAGTCGGATTCGGTCGGGTCTGAATGCCCATGCGCGAAAGAGGAACGGCCAGAAAACCCGCCCGTTGGCAGCTTCTGGGGTTCACATTTCCATAAATGCAAGTTGATACAACCCCGAAAAAATAACTAAACCCGTGATTGAGGCGGGCAAATGTAGGGACAGAATGGTCGCAAAGGCGTGAAAAGCTCGATAGTTTTGGTGGAGCTAAGGAGGATCGAACTCCTGGCCTCTACATTGCGAACGTAGCGCTCTCCCAGCTGAGCTATAGCCCCACACCGTTTGCCGCCCGAAGCGGCAATGCGCCCTAAATAGCATTTATCCGGAAAAGTTCAACGCCCCTCGCGCGGCAAAAAAGGCGAGGTGGCAGAATTTACCTCGATTGCCGGCTTCGTGTTGAAAACGCCCCAATTTCCGTTATGGCTCAGAGAGAGAAACCTAAGGAGATTGCGCGTGGCGGCAGCATTTGGAACTTCGGGGCTTCGTGGTCCCGCCGTGGATTTTACCGAGAGCCTGTGCACAGCCTATATCGGCGCCTTCCTCGAACGGTTCGAGGCCAGTGCTGCCGGCCGCACCGCCTATGTCGGTGCCGATCTGCGTGATTCGAGCCCGCGGATTGCCGGCCAGTGCCTCGCCGCGGTCAAGGCCGCCGGCTGGACGCCGGTCTGGGCCGGCACGGTGCCGACGCCGGCGCTCGCCGCCTATGCCATGGCGCGACAGGCACCGGCGATCATGGTCACCGGCAGCCATATCCCGGAAACCTATAACGGCATAAAATTCTACCGTCCGGATGGCGAGTTCTTGAAGGACGACGAGGCGCCGGTCCGCGTCCGCGCCGAGGCGATCATCGACGAGGGCAGGGTCGCGGCCGCCATGGCGCCGGGTGAGCCGCTCGCCGCGGTCGCCGAGGACTATGTGTCACGCTATGTGAGCGCTTTCGGCGCTTCGGCGCTGTCGGGATTGAAGATCGGCATCGACCTGCATTCCGCCGTCGGCCGCGATCTGCTTGTGCGGATTTTTGAGGGATTGGGGGCCGAAATTCTTCCCTTCCGCCGCGTCGAGCGTTTTGTCGCCGTCGACACCGAGGCGCTCGACCCCGAGGACATTGCCCGCGCCCGGGCGCTGATCGTCGAACAAAACCTCGATGCGGTGATCTCGACTGATGGCGATGGCGACCGACCGCTGGTCATCGACGAGGCCGGCCGGCAGATCAATGGCGACGTGCTCGGCGTGCTCACCGCCCGGGTGATCGGCGCCAAGACCGTCGTCACCCCGCTCTCCTCCACCAGCGCGGTGGAAGAATCGGGCTGGTTCGGCACCGTCGAACGCACCCGCATCGGCTCGCCCTATGTCGTGGCGGCGATGGCCACTGCGAAAGAGCATCCGGCCGCCGGTTTCGAAGCCAATGGCGGCTTCCTGCTGCAGGACGATATTTCGCTGGCGAATGGTTCGCTTCCGCGCCTGCCGACCCGCGACGCCGTGCTGCCCGCCATCGCGTGCCTTGTGCTTGCCAAGCAGGAGCGGCTGACGCTGTCGGCGCTGGCCGGCACGCTGCCACCGCGCTTCATGAAGGCGGACCGCGTCAAGGACGTGCCCGGCGACAAGGCAAAAGTGTTTCTCGGCGAGATCGAGGCCTCTGCCGATTTCCGCACCGCTTTCGATCCGCGTATCGCGGTGCCGGTTGCAGTGTCCACGCTCGACGGCGTGCGCATGGCCTTTGCCAATGGCGACACGGTGCATTTCCGCCAGTCCGGAAACGCGCCGGAAATGCGCATCTATGTCGAAACCGGCGATGCGGCGGCAACCGACAGGCTGCTGGGCGAACTGATCGACAAACTGAAGCAGCGCTTCTGAGGAGCCGTCATGGCCGTCGAAATCCGCAATGCCGAGGCGAGCGACCTCGATCAGTGGCAGATGCTGTGGCAGGGCTACCTGACCTTCTACAAGGTGACGATCGCGCCTGACATCACCATGGCGACATGGGCGCGCATCCTCGATCCGATGAACCCGCTCACCTGTCGCGTCGCCACTTTGGACGGCGCGCTCGTCGGCTTCGCCCATCACCATACGCATCTGACCACCTGGGACACGCGGCCGACCTCCTATCTCGAAGACCTGTTCGTCAGTCCGACCGTGCGCGGCCACGGCGTCGGCCGCACACTGCTCGATGATCTCGTGGCGCTGGGCAAGGCGGCGGATTGGGCTTCGATTTATTGGATCACGGCCGAGGGCAATGTGACGGCGCAGAAGCTCTATGACAGCTACAACAAGCGGGACGAGTTTTTCCGCTATTCGATCACATTGTAAGCCGGCGAACTATGTCTCTAAGTCGATCCGTCTGCTGCAGGCTCAATTTCTTTTTTAGTTACCGCCGCAGCATTTCTTGTATTTCTTGCCGGAGCCGCAAGGGCATGGATCGTTGCGACCGACTTTCATATTTTGCATCGGCGCAGACGCGGGCGGCATTGATAGCGCAGACCGGGGGACGCGAGCGGCGTTGAGGGTTTCGATCCAGCCGGCGATGAGGTCCGGCGCGGCGGACTGGAGTTCGTCAATATTCTTCTTTTTGAGCTTGCTTTTGCCGGTGGCGATATCGGAGAGGGCAACCAGTCCGGCCATGGCGGCCGCTATGTTTTCACCCATGCCGAGATAGACCCTCCAGCTCTTCGGCCGCAGGCGCATGGCGGTCTCGAAGCCGTCGATCCATATTTCCCACAGGACATCGTCATTGCGGGTATCGACGTCGAAGACAGGTGCAAATCTGCCCGCGCCGATATCGGCGGTGATGGCCTTGTAGTGCTCCATGACCAGGCTCGTCAATTTTTCAGCCTGCTTGGCACTCTGAAAGACGGGGCCGTCACCCTGGCCTTCCGCGTCCCAGATGAGCGGCAGCCATTCGCTCGGCATGATCAGATCGGGGCAGACGACGATACCCGCGAGATAGCCTTCGAGTTGGCTGGCCGACATCGGATCGCAGTCTTCGGCCAGTTCGTCGAGCTTCTTTTCAAGCAGCGTCAGCCTTCGCGAAATATCCTGCATCTCGGTTCCCAATGCCATGGCAGCGGTTCAATGATGCGTGTGATCGGTTGATCTGCGATCCGAGTCAAGCCGTCGCGCGGATACGGCTTCGGGATCGTCGTGCTCGTTTGAGGGCCGCCGTTTTTCCACTACTGGACGAAGGCCTGCTCACTCCGGCTATGCTTCCGGGTTGAAAATGTCAGGCCAACCTCTACGTCCGGTGCCAGTCGGTGCAGGATGCGCACCAGCCGATCAAGAGTGAACTTGGCCAGATCGGCGTTTCTCACCCGGGATATATCAGCAGCGGCCACGCCCGTTATTTCCTCGGCTGCGCGCACAGTCAACTTGCGCTTGTCGAGCACGGCAATGATTTCCGCCGCGAGCTTGGCTTTCATCAGCTTGGTTTCGGCATCGGGATCGCCGAAGTCGGCAAAGATATTGCCGCTTCCCCGAACGATTTCAAAGTCGTCGTCACTCATGGCATCATTTCCTTTATTCGCTTCAATCGCGCCTTGATCAGATCCACCTCCTTTTGAGGCGTCGCGATTCCTTTGGTTGATTTCTTCTGGAAGGCGTGAACCACCCAGATAGCATCGCCAAATTGAAGCGCGTAGACGGCTCGATATGCGTCTGTGCGATAGGGCAGGGCGATTTCCATGATGCCCGATCCCAAACCGCTCATGGGCTTTGCGATATCCGCCTTGCCGCCTTCCGCGGCGATGACCGGTGCGGATTGCATGATGTCGCGTGCGCCTGTGGGGAATGTTTCGAATTCCTTACGCGCTGCTTTCACCCACAGGATTTCTCTCATGCACCCATGTTGTCATATTTCACAACAACGGGCAACCAAATCCAGAAAATCGTCCCGCTCGAGATTCGGTTCCTGAGCGCTATTCCGGAGCGTTCCGGAACAAATCCCAACCGCGATCATTGTTTCTGTAATCCGCCTTCCTCCAGCGTCCAAACCAACATTGCTGCACCGCAGCGACGATTTCCGCTTGACAGTTTTCTCTAATAAACGAATAAATGCTCACGGGCATAGCATTTGCTCATTTCTTCTGTGGGAGGAAGATCATGAACTTGAGAACGGTTTTGCTGGGCGCAAGCTCGGCTCTGGCCATGTACGGCATGGCTTATGCGGACACGACGCTAACGATCGCAACGGTCAACAACGGCGACATGGTTCGCATGCAGAAATTGACGGATGACTTCACCAAGAAGAATCCGGACATCAAGCTGCAATGGGTGACTCTGGAAGAAAACGTGCTGCGGCAGCGCGTCACCACCGACATCGCCACCAAGGGCGGTCAGTATGACGTGATGACGATCGGCACTTATGAAGTTCCGATCTGGGCCAAGCAGAACTGGCTCGTGCCGCTCGACAAACTCGGCGACAGCTACGATGTCAACGACCTGCTGCCGGCCATCCGCGGCGGTCTTACCGTCGACGGCAAGCTTTTTGCTGCGCCGTTCTATGGCGAAAGCTCGATGGTCATGTATCGCAAGGACCTGATGGACAAGGCCGGGCTGAAAATGCCTGACGCGCCCACCTGGGACTTCATCGGCCAGGCGGCCCGCAAGATGACCGATCGCGCCAATGGCGTCAACGGCGTCTGCCTGCGCGGCAAGGCCGGTTGGGGCGAGAACATGGCCTTCCTAACGGCCATGTCGAACTCCTTCGGCGCCCGCTGGTTCGATGAGAACTGGAAGCCGCAGTTCGATCAGCCGGAATGGAAGAAGACGCTCGAAACCTATGTTCAACTGATGAAGGACGCCGGCCCGGAAGGCGCTTCGTCCAACGGTTTCAACGAGAACCTGGCGCTGTTTCAGCAGGGCAAGTGCGGCATGTGGATCGACGCCACGGTCGCCGCGTCTTTCGTCTCCGACCCCAAGGCTTCGACGGTGGCCGACAAGGTTGGTTACGCTCTGGCGCCCGACAACGGTCTCGGCAAGCGCGGCAACTGGCTCTGGGCCTGGTCGCTGGCGATCCCCGCCGGTTCGCAGAAGGTCGACGCGGCTGAAAAGTTCGTCGCCTGGGCAACCTCGAAGGACTATCTGAAGATCGTCGCCGACAAGGAAGGCTGGGCCAACGTTCCTCCGGGCACGCGCACTTCGCTCTATAGCAACCCCGACTACCAGAAGGCAGCACCCTTCGCCAAGATGACGCTCGACAGCATCAACTCCGCCGACCCGACCAAGCCCACGGTCAAGGCGGTTCCCTATGTCGGCGTGCAGTTCGTCGCGATCCCGGAATTCCAGGGTCTCGGCACCACYGTTGGCCAGCTCTTCTCTGCCGCTCTTGCCGGCCAGATGAGCGTCGACGACGCCCTGAAGCAGGCCCAGGATGCAGCCACCGCCACCATGACTGAAGGCGGCTACATCAAGTAATCCATAAAAGTTACGTCTCCCAAGGACGAACTGGCTGTCCGGTCTCCTCCGGTCGGGCAGCCCCTTTAGACCCAGCCTGCGAGTTTGAGAACCGGTTTTCGGGAGCAAGGCAGGCAAGAAGATAATAGCGAACTGTAGTTGCCGTCATTTTCGCGCGCTCCGCGGCGGCACTGAAAAACAAACAAGAAATAAGCGGCATTGTCTTCCCGTCTGCGGGACCATGACAAGCCGAAGCCTGGGAGGAGCATTGGAATGGCCACGCAACAAACCCGGACGCTTGCCCGC
>NZ_JBFUFF010000161.1:0-9437 GCF_056403555.1 Rhizobium sp. P2_G2 | reverse complement strand
CTGTCCAGGAGGACCAATATTGCCTTGCTCCCTTAAGTTCGAAACCTGTCCCATTCGCGTGATTAATCTTTAAATCGCGCGCTCGACTGAAGACGTCCAGGACCTGCCGGCGCAGATGATCCGGCGTATACGCCTGTCGAAGACGCGTCTGCGCTCGCTTCACCATTTGGAAGCGTGCATCAGGATCATGCGCGAGATGTTCCAGAGCGCCAAGCCAACCGTCGTCTCCAACCAGAACGCCGCAGCCATCGGCACAGCACTCGTTATAGATCATCTGCTCGGTTGCGATGACTGCCGCTCCGACCGCACTGTATTCGACCCATTTGGTATTTGCTTTGACCTTGTTGAAAGGCGTTTTTGCCAAAGGACAAAGGCCGATATCCCAATTGCGTGACGCGAAGGCAGCCAGGAATTGCCCATAGTCAGGCACAGGATCAAGCACGACTATGCGTGAGCCGAAAATCCGCAGAGAGGCCGGTAACGGAATCGAACCGAAGAGTTCAAATTTGATCGTAGGATTGCGCTGGAGAAACTCGACCAGGCTCGGCAGAACCAATTCGAAATCATGCGCGTGATCAAATCCCATATAGCCTATGGTTTTCAAAGGGCGCAATTCAGCTTTGTTGATGATGGTCGCTGCGCAGTACAGTTCGCCTGCGACAATCGAACTCGAATAACCAAGCTTGCGGAACCGCCTTTTCAAGGTGGCGGTCGAGCAATAGATCAAGTCGGAATTGCGCAGCATATGGTCAGCTGTCCGCAACCGTTCAGGTCGATTGTGCCTTCGAAACTTCGTGGAGCCAATCTCTCTGGGAATGTTAAGAATATCGTCATCAACATGAAAGATGACTGGGACGTTCATTGCGGCAGCCGTCGCAGTGACAACCTGCTCGTGTGGACCAGTGTAGCGGCAGCATACGACAATATCCGGTTTGAATAACGCCATCCGCTCGGCGAGCCATGCGCCCGCGGTTTCGCTTCGAAACTCGTCGCCAAATTTCTCGAGCAGTTCAGTTTCCAAAATTGTATCGATTGCGAACTTGCCTGTTGCCTCGAGCGGAGCCAATGGTTTCAAGAACGATAGCTGCAATGTCGGGATCATCCCGTTTGCGATAAAAAGTATACGTCGTGGTGCGTTATCTTCAGCCTCAGATGACACTTCGATATGGGGACCCATTTCCGGCGCATTAAGCAGCCTAGCAAAACGATGGTACACGTCCTGCGGGTCCAAAGGCATGCCGAGCTGCTTCAAAAAAGTTTGCTGTCGCGCAAGAACTGCGTCGCGGCGCATAACCGCATCCCTTGCGAATACCAACCAGTCCTGCAAATTGGAAATGTCAGCAAGACCACGATAGTTTCCATAGTCCATCACTTCGTCTTCATCATGCCATACAGCGGTAGGGATGCCCGCGAGCAGCATGTCGAGTATCACTGTGGACGGGGCTGAAATGCCAAATTGATATGACGAGAGGTCTGCTTTGTAGATCGGAAGGTTGTTAATCGCGACGTTGTCTGGGAGCTTTATATTGCTTTTCAACACATACTGACCGCCAGGGTGCGGTCTCAGGGTCAACGGCAAGCCGAACGCGCGAAATTCATCACAAAACTGGAAAAAAACGTCCATGAAGGACGCCCCGTGATTACCAGAGGCCTTCAGGCGAACGGAATGGAGATTTTCACAAACAAGCCCGCCGCCCAAGCTCTTCTTTTTGCGGGGTTTAACGGTCGAACGCTGCAAAACAGTTGAAGGTCCGGTGACATAAAGCTTGGAACGTTGCGAGGCGGGCATGGTTGACAGGACTGGTGCTTCGCACCACCCACACAATATGTCGGCCGCAAATGTTATGTCGCGACCGTGCGCCATAATATGCTCCCGGTTCTGCAGAAACCCGATGCATTCAAAGCCATGTTGTAATGTTATTTTTGTAAATCCGGGCGGCGCGACTCGGAAGACGTTATGGGTGTCCACATGCCCGGACAAATTGGATTCGCTGGCAGCAACGAGTATGCCGCGCCTGTTCTGGATGATGGAGAATGCATCGAGCGCAGTATCGAACAAATGCATTCCCGCATCGATATCGGCGCGTATCTGCGCGAGCTCTCGTTGCCAAATTCTCTGGCGATCGCGAACAAGAAAACGGTGCGAAATTAGGAAAACGATTTCTGCATCCGTCTCTCGGCGAGCCAGATATGCCAAAGGTCGGATAATATTAACGTCTTGCAGCAGGTTAAAAAGAAATATGATGCAGGACATGGGGATCAGGCCGATTTGAGTTTTTTATCATCGTCATTGGTCATCTCAAGCGCAGGAAATGCAACTGACCAATACGGAGACTCAAGTTCAGAAAACACTACGCGAATATTACCAAACAGCTGCCGAACCAACCTAACCATGACACTCATTGTCGCATTATACTCCGCGAGATCAACAGCGACAGAACTGGATTTCCGACCAAATAGGTTTTTGCTGTAACGCCTCGGCAAGCTGCTCATGGGCAATTTCCAAACTTGCACATTTCCAATCATCTCCGGATCATCGAGCTCGGCCTRCAACGGCCTAACCAGCTTCTGCTTCGCTTTTCGGGTGAGCAGGAAGACAGGCTCCTTCGTTTGTTCGCTCTTTGCCAAGCGCAAATCAAACGCCAGTGCATTTGACTGGAAAGGGCTGGCGATCGATAAGTGTCCCAGACTTTGAATTTGCTTGTGAATCACCCCGTTTGTCTGGCGCCCGTGTACCACAGCATAATACGGCGCATTGTCATCCTGTAGCTGCGGTAAACTCGATAGGAACTTCATCAGACTACTTGCCTCGACAACTGGGTCTGCCTTCAATTCCAGACGCTCAGCCAGACGGCCGATCGTTTCGCGTCGCAATGCGGGCGTGCGGGCCTCCAGGTCTGTGAGGAGCGCTCGAATATCCCGGTAGATAAAAGGTTCAAGGTCGGAATAGAGA
Organism: Rhizobium sp. P2_G2; assembly: GCF_056403555.1. Lineage (NCBI taxonomy): Bacteria > Pseudomonadati > Pseudomonadota > Alphaproteobacteria > Hyphomicrobiales > Rhizobiaceae > Rhizobium > Rhizobium sp. P2_G2. The sequence continues at coordinate 6,484 of NZ_JBFUFF010000161.1, read as the reverse complement.
GGAAACCCCATGGACAGGACCTGACTGCCACCACTGAGCGTAGTCACGGCCCGGTTGAGGGACTTCACAATGCTAAAAGGTTGAGCGTTGACCGGCAGAAAGCAGAACAAGCAATCGCGAACTAACCTGCGCTCCAAGGCTTCTTCCCATTCCTCGATACGAAAAGGGAAACCAAGGCGCGCTATCATTTCCAAACGATCTGCGTTGAGAGCGCGTCGATTGGTCAGTATGGAAAGATTTGGTTCGAATCCGAACTCGCGGCATGATCTGAGTGCCGCCGCGAACGCGTGAAGATCCTGCACCCCGACCGGGAAATGCGGATTGTCCCCCATTCCGAACCAGCCGATTTTGATCACACGCGTCCGCAATGTCTGCTCGACGCTCGTTTCGACGGCAGAAAGGATCGCGTCCGCGTCAAAGCTGTCGAAGGGATCGTTGATCAGGTGACTGGGCAAGCCCGGCATCAGGCGGCTCATCAGAGATTGCATTCGCGGTGTCGAGCAGACACCGAACGTCAGGTTGGGAGCGATTGACCGTAGCCAGTTTCGCAGATGGACAAAGCGGGGGTTCGTCTCCTGACTGAAGTAATCATCGAAAACATCGATTCCCACCTGTGCGCCCTTAGCCCGCATCATACCGGCAAGAACGACGCTGCGAACATCATGACATTTGCAAAACAGATAGGCGTCGCTATCAAAACTATCCGACTTCTGCAGATCTCCTATCGAAACAATAGAGACTGCATGCCCTGCGTTCTCCAGTTTCGGTATCAATCGGTTGTATCGTATCCGAACCCCGGCACTTGCGAGATTATCTTCGCCCGACACGACCAGGGTGATCTTCATGAACGCAACTCCTGCACCAAGGTTACGTTTTTGAGCAAGACTTCCCAGTCACTTGGTTCGACGAAATGAATGCCGAGCGGGTCAAGTTCCACGGGATCGAGCTTGTTCCCAGCCGCTGTCGCTCTGACGCCCGTCGTGCACAGGTGCCGCCAGCCATCACGAAGAGTCGCGAGAGCGAATTGCATGGGAAAATGCTGCCCGGCGAACAGATGACGCTCGTCGCTTGCATAGTCGAGCAGAATCTCACGACGCACAAGCACGCAAGCGAAATCGTTGGCTATAACCGGATAGGTGGCACTGGGCAGTGCAGAAAAGACGTCCGGCTGTCCAAGGACGAGACGCGGCGCGGTCGCAAGGGATACAGCAATCGGGAAATAACCGGCAGCTTCCGTCTGCACCAGGGATCCGCCCTTCTGCATCTGGATCTCCCTGACTATCCCGCAGCCCGCAGACGCTACTTTCTCTTGAGCCAGCAATATCGAAAGGGTTTCGAGCGTCCGCTGATCATGCAAAATCGTCGAACTGTCGAGGAGAAGGACGCCGTCGCCTGCAGCTCTCTTCATCGCCGCAGCAATATCAACCACGGGATTTCCGCTTGCCGTCATCGTCAAAAAGCGGCCGGGAAACTGGCCCTTCAGTTCGCCGCTGCACGGCAATCTCTCATCCGCCGAAATCGCAACAAAATCGACGATATCGGACGAGGCTTGCCGAGCCACGGCCATGACGGCATTTCGAGAACTCTCTTTTTCAGCACCAAACAGCAACACAGTAATCGGACGCGATGAACGATGTTCACAAGGAGTCCGCAAGATTGGGCCAGCGGTGTCCGGCGCCTTCGGCATGAGTTGTGCCGCCGTACTCGAGCTGGCGACCAGAGGAAATTGTATCGCAAGTGGAAGCTGAGTCTGCTTGACGGCGAGACAATTGTCTTGCTCCCCTGGCGCTTCGAGCGTTGGGTAACTGACCGGACCGGCCGCTGGCTGCAGGTCAAATAATGTCGGTAGACAACCCGGCACGGAGACAAGCCATCTGGCTCGGCCCGTCACGCGGTCCGCGACGATATACGGCCCGATCAGGCCTTCGCCTTCCGCCGGCCGGCTCATCCTTCTACTCACCAAAGCTGATAGCGTTGGCAATGCATCGGCCGGCAAATTCAAAACTGCGCCTTGAGATCGTTCACGGCTTCGTTTTATCAAAGGCGACCGAACTCCTTCCTGCGAAGCGAGGACAGATGTCAGGTACGCGCCACCTTCCGTCTCGCCTACCGTGCTTTCAACGCGCACGCCGAAGATCGCAAGGAGCCATTCTCGCACGGGCGCTGAGAAGATTTGCTCGGTTCCCAGTGCGTCATCTACTCTGTATCTAAGAGACGAAACCACCTCCGAGGGCGCATCCACGCGTTCATCCCATCCGAATAACTCGCGTATCAAGCTATCCGACAGTGCGCAGAAGTCCTCAGCTAAGGTGCGGCGCTCCGAAAGAGCCTGAACCTCTCCACTGTGGGCGCCACATCGAGCCAACGACGGAAATGGCAGTAGACCCAATTCAATCAACACTCCTTCGGGTGTTGTCGCAGCCAAAAGGATAGGGGAAAACGCATTGTCAAGGGCAAGATCAACGAAGGACGGATCATAACCGACAACCCCTTCCCCAACCAGCCGAATCCTTGTCGGGTCAGACAGGTCTGCCTGGAAAGCTCGAACCACGATTGGCTTCAATTGTGAGCTACCGACTGAGTCATGAGCGCCAGCCCGAATTCGGACACTCCCGTCAGCCGGACACCAGATGTCGGATAGCGCCGCCGCACCGCCTCTTAGCTCCGGCCCTAATCCTCGATAGGCCGCAACTTCAAATAGCACCTTCACAGGACTTTCTCGGCCATTGTCGGCAGATCGCAATCGCGCAAAGACGGGCTCGATCTGCAGCAGCCGCATGAATGCCCAAAGCGGCTCCATTTTGATCTTGGATTGGCCTTGAGGCATCCGGGCAAGAAATGCGCTCCCCAGAACAAGACATTTCTCTCCCGCAGCAGGCACGATGTCTCGATGGCGTACCCATTTGAGCTTCGCGACTGATGTTTCACCGACCGCCACCAAGGGGTCAGCATCGCCAGCTCGAGCAGATAGTTTACGCGATGGCGGCGTAAATTCCATAAGAGCGAGCGGCTTCAATCCGGCCGCGCGCCCGTTCTTCAGATAATGCAGCAGCGGATTTTCAGACGAGTCGACAACATCCGGCTTCTGACCGATGTAAAATTCAGGATCAAAATAAACACTTGGTCTCCGTCTCTCGGCCGCACTCTGACGCAAATAGTGCAAAGCAGGATCAATCCCAGATCGAGCCACGTCGCTATATTGAGTCATGTACCAGGCGGCATCAAACAACGGCGAAGATTTCAGCACGGCGAGTGCCTCCGCTTCTTCCGGGCTGACCGTTTCTAAAGCTTTCTTGCCCTCGTCGCGGGACCCCGCCTCGGCCGTTCTGCTAGCCCACTCCAGCATTCGGACTGGTTCGCGCCCTTCGGCAGCGCCCCAAAGCAGATAGTGGTAAAATGGATTAATCTGCGCGGCCGCAACGTCCGGATACTCTTCCAGGTAACCTACTGAACTGAAATCCGGCCCGGGACTGACGATTTCCGACATTTCGCTTGCAACAAGATATTTGATCGGGTTGGTCCCGTCGGCGACCAAATTCGGATACTCGTTCTTGAACCATTCGGGATTATAGAGCGGGCTCTTCGCAACTTGGGTGACGAGTTTCTGCAGTTCGCGCCAGCTGTCGTCGCTGAACAATGCCTCGCGCCAGTCGTCACCGCCAAAAACTTCAAAAAACTCCTCGAATGAGACGGCACGCCGACCTTCGTCTTTTCCAGTCGTCAGGTAGTGGAGCAGCGGGTTCAGATTAGCTCTGGCTACGTCGACATTGAACGCAAAATAGCCAGCCGAGTGGAAGGACAAACTCGTAGGTCGCCCCTCATGACCGCCCTCCCTGACATAGTGCTCAACGGGATCAGGGCCCACATCATCTACATCATCATTTGCAGCCAAATACCACTCTTGATTGAATAATTCCGAACCCGAGATCAAGCCGTACTCGCTCACGGCAGTTCCTTCAGGCTTCCCCTCTTCACCTTCCTTATCATTTTTTATTACATTGACAAAATTTGAAATTTTCGCATTATTATTATCTTTTTTCTCAATTTTAGAGGATTTTTTCTTCGAACGCTTTGCCATCTTCAGTTGCTTTTTTGGAGGGCGCTGTGCTGCTGTTGAACGGCACCTGCATAACAAGGCGGGTACTCGAAAGCAATCGGGCGGTGCGCAATTTTGATCGAACATAGGCCCAATTGATTTGAAACCGCCTGCAGATCAGCCTTGGCTAGTTTTTTGCGCTTGCGGCAAAGGGGCGTGGAATGCGACCTCACTGCCGCCAATATTTCCGGCCTGACACTCTCATCTCTACACAACCACAGCAAATAAATCGCGCCGAGCAGGATGGAAAATAACGTTATTCAACATATATTTGACCAGCCATTTTTATGATGTAGTTTCCTGACAGATCGATACCTAGGAAGGATTTGCGACCAACCGGGCGAACGGCAAATCTGCAAAATCTCTTGCATACAAACAGCCGCCCCAATATGCAGTTCTATATCGGACCGGGTTGCAGGTCGGCGTCAGCCGGAGAGAGTGGATGCATCGCAAGGCATTGGAACTGTCCGAAATGGTCATGGCTGTCCCAACTCGTACTGGCGACGCGTGCTGCTATTTTCCCGATATTGCTGAGGATGCCTGGTTTCGCGACAATGGCGCGGACGTCATTGTCGTGCAAGAAAATCAATCCTTGTCGGCGGTCAAGAAAGAAACAGTTTGCGGGCTGCACGACAAGGATAAGCGTCAGCCAAAAACTTACGGACTTACCCTGGGCGCCTCGCTATCTGCCCTCCATGGAGAAGATCTGACATGCGCATTCTGGTCACCGGCGGTGCCGGCTTCATCGGGTCGGCGCTGGTTCGCCATCTCGTGCGCGATGCAGGCGCCGAAGTGCTCAATGTCGATAAGCTCACCYATGCCGGCAATCTCGCGTCCCTGAAAGTCATCGAAAACGCGCCGAACTACCACTTCCTCAAGGCTGACATCTGCGACCGGGCGAAAATGGCCGAAGCGATCGAGACATTCCGGCCGGACCGGATCATGCATCTGGCCGCCGAGAGCCATGTCGACCGCTCGATCAGCGGCGCGGGTGAATTCATCGAGACCAATGTCATCGGCACATTCAATCTGCTCGAAGCGGCTCGCCACTACTGGGGCGGGCTGCCGGAAATGGAGAAACAGGCGTTCCGCTTCCTGCACGTTTCCACCGATGAGGTCTACGGCTCGCTCGGTGACGACGGACTGTTCCACGAGGTCACGCCCTATGATCCGTCCTCGCCCTACTCCGCCTCAAAGGCTGCGAGCGATCATCTGGCAATCGCCTGGCAGCGGACCTACGGCCTGCCGGTGATCGTATCGAACTGCTCCAACAATTACGGTCCATTCCACTTTCCCGAAAAGCTGATCCCACTCACCATCCTCAATGCGCTCGAAGGAAAGACGCTGCCGGTCTATGGGCGCGGCGCCAATATTCGCGACTGGCTCTATGTCGAGGACCATGCCCGCGCGCTCGACCTGATTGCGGCCCGAGGGCGGCTCGGCGAAAAATACAATGTCGGCGGGCGCAATGAGCGCCGCAATATCGATGTGGTGCTGCGGATCTGCGAATTGCTCGACGAACTCACACCGAAAGCGCGACCGCATGCCGAGTTGATCAGCTATGTCACCGATCGCCCAGGTCATGACGCACGCTATGCGATCGATGCGACTAAGCTCGAGTCCGAGCTTGGTTGGAAGGCGCGCGAAGACTTCGACAGCGGCATCGAGAACACAGTGCGTTGGTATCTTGAGAATGAATGGTGGTGGCGTCCGCTGCGCGAGAGCGTCTATTCCGGTGAACGCCTCGGCGTATTGAAGCGGAACTGAGCTTGGTAGATTGCTCTGGCCGGCCCTAGAGTCGGGTCGTCACATCGCTGATCGGCGATATTGGAGAAAAAAGAACATGAAGGGTATCATTCTCGCGGGCGGCTCGGGCACACGGCTCTATCCGATCACCATGGCGGTCTCCAAGCAGCTCATGCCCGTCTATGACAAGCCGATGATCTATTATCCGCTGACGACGCTGATGCTGGCAGGCATTCGCGATATCAGATAGCCTTGGCGGTTAGCCGAGAATTTGCCGGAAAAGATCCTTCGATCACAAAACATTGCGACTCGCCCCAAACCTGAGACGATATTGTCAGTCGTTTGCGAGAGTGGCTGGTCCGTGCAGACGCGCTCGCCCTTCGTTACTTGTCTTGACCTGCCACTGAACTTTCATCCAGTGGCGATTAGAGCCTCGGCGGTTCTGGATACGCCACTTGGCGCGGTGGTAGCAACCGGCGGAAACGCGAAGCTTTCATCTTGCGCAGCGTTGGAGCCGGTTGCGGCGAGGGTCCCGGCGTAATCCGCCGGGGTCAGATATCCGAGCGATGAGTGTGGCCGGAATTGGTTGTAGTCTTCGATCCATTCGGCAATAGCGCTTCGGGCGTGATCGAGGCCGAAGAA
>NZ_JBFUFF010000160.1:0-9779 GCF_056403555.1 Rhizobium sp. P2_G2 | reverse complement strand
ACATTGTACAGCGGACCGTCGAAAGAACATTTGCTTGGCTCGGGCGTTGCCGCCGCCTCGCCAAGGATTGGGAAAAGTCCATCGAAAGCTCAACAGCATGGGCGCAAATCGCTTCAATCCGAATGCTCACCAGACGTATCGCAAGATATTGGATCTACGAATGAACTTTTGAATCGGGCTCTTACCACGTCGAACGCTCCCGCATACCCCAACCTCAGTTTTGGCGCTTGCGAGCCTGAAGCGCGTTTAGCAATCCGGCGCTACGCAATTACTGATAACGGCCCCGAGCGAATGCTAGATGGTGTGGGAGGACCGGTCACCACGAGACGCGACAAAGACCTGAACCGCGCCGGGTTTGCCGGAGGCTCCAACTCGTGAGAAAGTGGAGCCATGACAAGCAAGACAACGAACAAATTTTCACTTGAAGTCCGCGCCCGAGCGGTGCGGCTGGTTTTCGATCATGAAGCTGAACACCCCTCCCGCTGGGCGGCCGTCTCCTCGATAGCAGCCAAAATCGGCTGCTCAGCGCATACGCTCAATGAGTGGGTCAAGAAGGCGGAAGTCGATACTGGCAAGCGAGCCGGATTGCCGAGCGATGTGGCCGAGAAGATGAAGGCTCTGGAACGCGAGAACCGCGAACTTCGTCAGGCCAACGAGATTTTGCGCAAGGCGTCTGCATATTTCGCCCAGGCGGAGCTCGACCGCCCACTGAAGCGATGATTTCCTTCATCGATGAACACCGTTCGGTGCTCGGGGTCGAGCCGATCTGCAAACTGCTGCCGATTGCCCCGTCCACTTATTACGAGACCCTCGCCAAACGCACGGACGTGGATCGCTTGTCGGTCCGCGCTCGCAACGACATGGCGATGAAGGTCGAGATACGCCGGGTGTTCGATGAGAACTTCAGGGTCTACGGCGTGCGCAAAGTCTGGCGGCAGCTGCAGCGGGAGGGCTTCGATGTCGCTCGCTGCACCGTCGCCCGGCTCATGAGGACGATGGGCCTTCAGGGCATCATTCGCGGTAAGCCCGTCAAAACCACCGTGTCGGACAAGGCCAGCGCTTGCCCGCTCGACCGGGTCAATCGCCAGTTTCGCGCACCAAGGCCGAACATGCGTCCTTCGGACCTTTCCGATTTCACCTATGTCGCCACTTGGCAGGGCTTCGTTTACGTCGCCTTCGTGATCGACGCCTTCGCCCGCCGCATCGTCGGCTGGCGGGTGAGCCGGACTGCTCATGCCAGCTTCGTCCTCGATGCGCTGGAGCAGGCGCTCCATGAGCGGCGGCCCGTCCATCGCGGCGGGCTGGTCCACCACTCGGACAGAGGCGTTCAAGGCAGATTCAACCGGTCGCCGCAACACCTTGAAAGTAGGAGGTGTTAATGGTTACGGGAAGACGGAAGTCAGAGCGTTCAACGCGGCAAAAATTGTTCTCGCCAGGTCGGCCACCGGTGTGGCAGCGTGAGAACCTGTGTCGGTTCTGGCGAGAAGTGGCGGCGGGCTTGTCCAGCGAGGATGCCGCCGTGGAAGCCGGCGTCTCTGCCCCCGTAGGGAACCGATGGTTTCGGAGTTCTGGCGGCATGCCTCCCACTCATCTCTCGCCCTCAGCCATGCCACTCAAAAGCAGAAGCCTGACGTTCCGAGAGCGAGAGGATATAGCATTGGAATGCGCTCGGGGCACAGGCGTCCGTGCGATCGCGCGGAAACTGGGGCGATCGCCCAGCACAATATCGCGCGAGATCAGGCGCAATTCGGCCACACGCGGTGGCGACTTCGACTATCGCGCCATTACCGCGCAGTGGCATGCTGATAGGGCAGCACGACGGCCGAAAGCTTCAAAGCTTGCAACCAATCCAGCACTTCGTGACTACGTTCATGACCGGCTTGCAGGCCTCATTGCCACACCAGGCGGCATCGCCTTTGACGGGCCTGTCGTGGTATGGAAAGGACGACGGGCCGTTCATCGGCAAAGTCGACGTTGGTCCACAGCCTGGAGTCCGGAACAGATTGCGCGGCGTCTGAGACTGGACTTCCCCGAGGACTCGACCATGCGTATCAGTCACGAAGCCATCTATCAGGCGCTTTACATCCAGGGCCGCGGCGCATTGAAGAGAGAACTATCGGCCTGCTTGCGCTCTGGACGGGCGCTGCGTTTGCCTCGGGAACGTGCTCGTAACCGCGACAAATCCTTTCTTGGTGATGCACTGATGATCAGCGACCGACCCGCGGAGATTGGCGACAGAGCGGTGCCTGGCCATTGGGAAGGTGATCTCATTCTAGGTCTCGGCAGCTCAGCCATCGGCACCCTGGTCGAACGTACGACACGGTTCACAATGCTTCTGCACCTGCCGCGCATGGAACGCTACGGGAAGGACAAGTCCGTCAAAAACGGACCGGCTCTTGCCGGGCATGGTGCCGAGGCTGTGCGCGACGCGATCGCCGGGACCATCATGGAGCTACCGGCGCATCTTCGGAGATCATTGACCTGGGATCAGGGTGCGGAGATGGCTCAGCATTCTCAGCTCCGTATCGACACTGGCCTTGAGATCTACTTCTGCGACCCTCAAAGCCCGTGGCAGCGCGGAAGCAATGAAAACACAAACGGCCTGCTACGGCAGTACTTTCCGAAAGGCACCGACCTCAGCCAGCATGGGGCCGATGAACTCAGCGCCGTTGCGCATGCGCTCAACAGCAGGCCTCGGAAGACGCTGGACTGGCGCACGCCTGCGGAGGCTCTCGACGGGTTGCTCAAATCAGATATGATCGAAGGTGTTGCGGCGACCGGTTGAATCTGCCCAATACGTGTCGATCAAATATTCCGAACGACTGGCGGAGGCCGGAATAGAACCCTCCGTCGGCAGTGTCGGCGACTCCTATGACAATGCTCTGGCCGAAACGATCAATGGTCTTTACAAGGCCGAGGTCATTCATCGACGCGGCCCCTGGCGAAACTTCGAAGCCGTTGAATTCGCAACACTGGAATGGGTGGACTGGTTCAACCATCGAAGGCTTCTGGAGCCTATCGGAAATATCCCGCCAGCCGAAGCCGAGGAGCGATATTTCGCCATGCTGGACGAACCAGCCATGGCAGCATAACTTAAACCAAACGGCCTCCGGCAAACCCGGCGCGGTTCAATGGGTCTGATTGTCTTCATTCCAGTTGCCTTGCTATTCTTGGTGATGATCGCGTGCTTTGCGTGTGGTGTTGCACTGCTTGCGTGGCAAGTAATAAGCTATCTAGACAAGGGTACCTGGCCAGCGTTCACCGGTCTTGATGTCATCAAATCGGTAGCACGTTTGCTGCCGTATGACCCTCTGCTCAATTGGGTCCAAACCCCCGGCAGTTGGAAGGGTGTGCATGATATTCTCTTGCGAATACCCGGTTTCGCATTGTTATTCTTGATGACCGTTGCTCTTTTATGGGTGGGCGGAAAGATCCTGGATAGGCCGCCCAGGTAAGAAATGCGGCGTTTCGGTCCGACAAAAATTGCCGTTCGTAATAGCTCTTCAAGGACCCTTCAAAGGGGTTTCAATGCCACCTTTGGATCGATCTGAACCCAGGCGCAAAAACTGGAAAGTCCGAAACCTCGTGTCAAAAGTCCGAAACTTCGCGTCCGGCTACAACGACGCTGATCACCCTGAATTTGATACTTTTTCTGGAATATCAATGCGAAAAGTGATGGTGGGCCCGGAGGGCCTGCCGAATTCGAGGAAAATCAGCCGCTTAACCCTGTGTGGGACGAAGAGTCCATTTTATAAGAATCAATGGCTTAGTGGAGCCGCTGTCCCACCTTTTTCGGCCGTTTCTGGCCCTTCTTTCCCTGTCGTATTGCGCCAAGGGAGGCACACATGAGCGGGGCGCGGCCGTTTCGGGACGTGAAGCTGCAATGGCTTCAGCAGTTGAGCTGCGACAGGGATTTGAGCGACAGCGCCCGGTCTGTGGCGCTCTATATCGTCACCACGCATTTGAACGGCCACACCGAGAAGGCGTGGCCGTCCTATCAGACGATTGCCGACGCGACCGGCAAGAGCGTCAAGACCATTCAGCGCGCCGTCCGTGAACTTGAGGTCAAAGGATGGTTCGAGGTCCAGCGCGGAAATGGCGTCAGGCACAACACGGAATATCGTCCCTCGGCGGCGTCGATTTTACGCGCATCGGACGCCCGCGAAAAGACGGACAGAGTTGTCACCCTTTACCCTGACAAAGGTGGTCAAATCCGTCCGGCAAGGCGATCAGATTTGTCCGGCGAAGGGGGACAAATATGTCCACCAAACCCAGAGAAAGAAAAAATAAATAAACCTAACCCGCGCGAGGACGCCGCGCCGCGCGTCGAGACGCCGCGAGCCGTCCCGCTCATTTTCGTGGCCAAGGCGAAGGCGCAGCAGATCGAGCAATGGCGCGGCTGGCTGCGTCGTCACGGCTTTCCCTCACTCGAAGCTCTGAGCGTCCAGACCGTGAAAGCTGGCAAACCAGGCTATGCCTTGCCGGGCTATTGGCCTCCGGACGAGGCAAGTGCCAGCGCGCTCGACTGGATCGTTTTCTTCAGCCGTCGCCGTGACCACATTGATGTTGAAACCGCCCAAAAGACAGACCTTCGGAAGGCGTCATGATGGCTGGCGATTTGAAGGGAGCAAGGCTACCCCTGTCATACGGTGTGAATCGGCGCCGAACGTTGACCCCATGCGAAGGCTGCGTAAGGCTTTGATTTTCCGGTCTGAATCAGAAAATCGGTAGGGTCACGATCGGCGCCGATGATGACCCCAACCGTAGGACGAATTCATTAGAAAAATCATGCACTTGTTGCCATTCAGACGGGGGTCAAATTTCGGTGCTGATTCACAATCAAAAGTGAGTCAGAGCCAAATTTCGGTGCTGATTCAAAACACTCGACTGAGGCGCTTTCAAAAGGGGTGCTATTTCACCGCCCGACCAGAGCGACTCCGCGATTGAGGAGTTCGCTCAGTCTACGGCTCAGAAAATCCTTGGGCGATACCAGCTTGTCCAAAGGCCCTGGATCGAGAAAATGCGGGAGGCTGGGCGCTGAGTTTCCGGCAGGGCGCTCGGTCTCACCCCGCGCACATGCGCAAGCAGTCGCGGAAATTGCCCATTGCCGTCGCCCTAAATTGGAAATAGGGGCGGCGGCATTCCCGTCCGAGGATTGCCAAGGCGGCAAGGCCTTGAACCGTCAGTCACGTAGAAGTGCGCGCGTACCCAACGATCGTCTCGGTCTCCAAGTGTCCCACAACATCTAAGACAACTTGGGATAGTGCGCACCAAAAAGCAACTACTATTTATGTGGGACAGTCGATTTCCCTCCTGCGTTTTCCCGATGAAGCAAGGTCCAATGGAGCAGTCGGTTACTGATGCAGTGACTTTTCGCACAGTGCAGCTTCCATTTCTCGCCTGCGTCTCAACCCCGGAAGGCGTTCCGTGCGCCCAATGGATCTTAATATTTTTGGTATCTCGCTTTGATGACCGTCTTCGATTGCCTTTTTTAACTTTTTCAATTCCACCCCTCGGGGGCCGGGGCGCTCAAAAGAGCCAACGTTGTGGAGAGTTATCGCCACCGCACCAAAACAAGATCCATTAAGTTCCGCGGCTCTCGGCACGCTTTCTAGTAGGAGTTTGCCGAACTTATCCATATTTCTGATCAGGATAGCCTTTGCAGTCTCATAGGGAATTATGCGATCCTTTGGCCATTGAGCCACGAACACCGCTGCCGCTGCTTTATCACGTATGCCGACAGCCGGTTCGAGAGCGTCGACCATCGCGTTATCAAGCAATCCCGACAGATCTGCTCTCATTTGCTCTTTGGTTACATAACCAAGATTGTAATCCAGCCCGATGGTGACACTTCCGTCAAGCGAAACATAGGGAATGTTATATTTCGATTTGTCATAGGCGGATTTCGGAAGCCCCTCTAGCGAGGCGAGGAGGTCGACAGCACCTTCGCAATTAGTCATCGGACGGCCTTGCAATGTCGCAAAAAAGAAGGTGTCCCCTGCAGCTTTGTATGTGAACATCCTGCTTACATCTTGGTGATCTCCGGGGCTCAACATTCCTACCTTGCACTCATAGAATAGCTGATTGCCTACCTGTGTAGGCAGACTTTTCCGGACATTAACTTCCGTCCGTGCTGCTATTGTTGAAGCTGTCGGGATTTCAATATCCCCGATCCTACCCGCGGACAACTGCAGGAATTTCTGTGCCGCCTCGCAGCCGAACGGCAACGCGTCGCTAAAGCTGCCTGGCCTACAGATTAGAATGGCGGACTTCTTCCCCAAATAGACTGAATTATTGTTTGTTGGCGGCCGAATGCTGGTGCCAGCGAGCGAAGCTAGCGAATTTACAAGCTGTTTCTCGCGCTCATCATTCACCGCCGTTCGCCTCGAGTTGGCGAGCGCGATTGCATTATTAGCCGGCAGTTCGGTGTTTTGAGCCAACTTGTCAGAGCAAGTTGCCAAACACCAAGTTCCTACGATCCCGTCTTCGAAAACGGGAAACTGAGGATCGCCGGTGGTGTCGGCAAGCAGGTTAAGTAAGCCAAGTCTAACTTTTTTGGCGTAGTCGGCGATAGATAGCTCTTTACCTGAATCAAACTGCTCTAAAAGTATTCGCGCGAATGGCGATCCTAGCGCTTTGCCTTCATCTTGCGGAAGACGATCCGCAGCAACTTGACCGTAGTTCGCCGAATAGAATACAAATTGATTGGCAAAAAATACCTCAGGTCTAAGACCTGAAGTACTCAAAAATGATCGGCCTGGCAGGACATAGGGATTGACCCGACACGCGTCTACTATCCACACTTGAATCGCAACATTCCTATCGGCCAGATCCATCATCATTTTGTTCAAGGAAATGAGAGATCGCGTGAGTCCGTACTTTCCAACGACCTTGGAAGGTGGAGGGCTGTCTTGGGCAATTAGCTGCGTATYTCCATCGATGCTTAGTCCGTGACCCGAATAGTATAAGACAACTTCGTCCCCTTCATGTACGCCCACGAGAAAGTTGTCCCAAGCTTGAAACAACGGGTCACTTGCGGCTTCCTCATCGAATAGAGTTGTTGTTTCGTAACCGGCAGACTTGAGCTTTGCGGCAAAATTCTCTGCATCAACTCTTGCATTCAACAGCGGCGGCTGTAGATTTAGATAATTAGATATGCCGACGACGAATGCTTTCCTGGAAGCTGCGTGAGCTACGTGAGTTCCCGTAGCCAGCAAGGCCGTGACGATAAACGCCAAGCAGATGCGCTGTAGAAATCTTAAATTGAACAGCAGATGTGTCATTTGAGGCCAGCTTTGAATAGTTCTGCCTCTAAATCACGACGGCCAAGTATTCCCCCCATGTTAGGTTTTCCCTGCCACAGTCTTTTCATGCTAATTATTTCCGACGGAATTTTGTCGAATTCCTTGGAAACCATGTGTAACCTTATTCTCCTCATTTCAGAGTATCGCGGGGTCGTTTTTTTGAAGCTAGCGCCTCTGTTGTAGACCAAAGATACTAGTGCACCAAGAGAGTCGTCCGAGAGCATCTCGGCGTTTGGCAACGATGAAATCGTTTCGCCAATGTATCTTGGTAAGACTCTGTTCTTGAATTGGAAGTAAGCCGCATCCCACGGAACAACAATGTGCTTCAACTGGGGGAGTAGACGTTTGGCATCGCCCGCAGTCACTCCACATGCAACAGCTAGATCTGATATCATTTGCGGAGTGATTCCATTGATATCTTGCCAATCCTCCTCGAGCCATTCCGACCGAACATATCCAATGTCATATCCGATTCCGATCGTCACGCCCGATTGGCCCTGCGGCCAAATTGGGGATTGGTATTTCTTCACGTAGCGCGTTTCACTTGTGACCTCAAACGTGACAATCAGTTTCTTGGCGCGTTCAGATATCTCACGACTAGAGGCCGGAGGGCGGCTCGCGAATGGTCTGCCGGAAAAGAATTGAAGCTCCTCGAGTTGACGCTCTCTAAGTTGAGCAGCAAACTCAATCTCTTCTGGCTTGGCTGCAAAAGCGGCTAGGTCAGCATCGAATGTATCAGCGCGCGCATCTATGGGTAGGCAAGTTGTAGCGACCCCGCTTGCTGCGGCAATCATAAAAGCACGGCGGTTCAGCATTGGTGTCTCCCCCTCTTGATACCAGCCTAGGTAAGCATATTACTTTGTAGCAGTAAACTGATTTGTCCCACGCTTCTAACCCTGAGCGCCAGCGAGCTTGATGTTGATCGTGACGGTGTGTCCGGCTTCCGCAATCGCACACGGCGCGATCGAACGTATCAACAGTGGTGCGGACCGGCTTTCTTACATTGCTCATGGATACCTTCCGCCGCTGTCGCCATGGCAGTTCTCTCTAGGAGTATTTTGGATCAATGCCGCTTTGGAACGGACGTTGTGTGCAGGCGCCCCCGCGATAAACTTAATCGGGGTTGCTCTGGATAGGTCGGAGCCTTGCCCCGTGCTTAGTGAGGGGCGAACCATGAAGGACGATAGCGCAATTTTCATCGGCTTGGATAAACGTCGCCGATTACTTTTATTCATCTGCAGGCCGCCCGTCCGCCTTACTTTCCCGCGTTTTGGTATTGATGACGGCGCTGGCTCGACCAAAGGTTTGCTGTCTACTTGCATGAAAGCAATGAAAGTGCTTGAAGTACTAAGCGTTGTGGAAACTTGACGCTTTCGCTGGATCCAAACGAGCACAACAATGAACAAAAGGCGGCTTCCGCCGACATTCGTGACAGCATCGGAGGAGGTGCGGTACTATGCGGATATCCACTGCATTCAATTTTTGTCCGAATAGGTTGCTGTGGCAGCTGCTAGTTTGCGTTGCAGCGGCTTTTTGCTTTTCGGAGCAAGCTTTTGCGGACGCCGCCACGCATAACCTCACGGTTACGACTGAAACTTATCCAAAGACCGACTGCGACGCAAAAGGTGCTTGTGTCCCTGAGTGTTCGGTCAAGGGAGCGCTTCGGATCACAAAGTTCGGTCCCAAAATGTCAGTACCGATAGATATTCAAATTTGGTACAAAACTGATCATGTGGATACGGGCGAAGCCGCCATCTCGTTGACATTCGAGGATCTCGTCAAAGGAAAGAAGCTGAAAAGCCAGGGCCAGGCACCTGGATACGCCTGCAAGGACGTCGAAGTGAAACGGATTGTAGTTGAGTGCTCTACACAGGTCGACCAGAAATGCCCTGGCTTCTATTACGTTCAAATTCCGAACATTCCCGAACTCAAGATCAAACGTCAGAAGATCGAGGGCAAATAGCCCTTAGGTTAGTAGCATTGCATGTCGKCAGTCATTTCTGGGAGCAATCACATGCGCGTTTCATATTTTGTTTCTTTGGCACTGTTCGTCACCTCCGCTCTCATTGGCGGACATTCCGCGACGGCATGCGATCTCGCCCCGGTACCGGATTCCCAGGTCCCTGATCTCCTGAAGGGCAAGGGGGTACTTACATCTTCCAAGGTTGTCGTCTTCAGGTCGAGTCTTGAGCGCGATGAGGACGGAGCACCAAACGCTTACCACCGTGGCTTAGCCGACGCGAGCCCCGATCCGGGTCTGGACCACATCTGTAATGGCGGCGACGTGTTGGAGCTGGTGGGCAGTAAGCTTGTCAACAAATATCGCGATGGTGGTTCAATTGGCGCGCTAAGCGACGTTGATCCCACCACAGGAGTGAAGAGGTCTCTCCTCTGCAAACGGGACTACATTACCATTCGAGACGCCGGATTTCCCGCCTGTGGGCCAGGCCATTTGTGCATGCGGTGGTATGGCGT
>NZ_JBFUFF010000159.1:0-9979 GCF_056403555.1 Rhizobium sp. P2_G2 | reverse complement strand
GTCCCCACAAGGACCGGGCTTTTTCATTTGTTCGCAGCCGCCGGCTTCTTCCGCACATTTTTGGTGCCGATGGTCATCGCGGCGCAGACCGCGCTCAGCAAGGCGAGCACCGCCGCCGACAGCATGACAACCCGATAGGCCGCCTGGAATTCGGCTGGCTCGATGGCCGAGAGATCGGCGCCGCCGAAKGCGATGCCGATCGCCGCGACCGCCACCAGTCCGCCGCCGCGCGCGGCCGCATTGTTGATACCCGAAGCAATGCCGCTCGCCTCGCCCGGCACCGAATTGAACACCGTCGAGGTCAGCGGCGGTATGGCAAAGGTCATGCCCACGCCCATCAGCAGCAGTCCGGGCAGTGGGCCGGTGAGGAAATGCGCGTCCGCACCATGCGTCGCGAACCAGAGAAAGCCGCATGCCGTCAGCAACGGCCCGCCGATCAGCGGCAATCTCGCGCCGATATGATCGGAAAGCGAACCCGCCCAGCGCGATCCTGCCCCCATGATCACGGAAAACGGCAGGAAGGTCGCACCGGCTTCTGTCGCTGTATAGTGATGCACCCGGATGAGCATGAAAGGCAGCATGAACATGGCGCCTGACAGGGCCGCATAAAGCACGACGGTCAGAATGTTCGCACCGGAAAAAGCACGGTTGCGGAAAAGCCCGAGCGGCAGCATCGGCGCGGCGGACCTCCTTTCGACCAACACGAAGATCGCGGCAACCGGAATGGACGCCAGACTGGCCACGATCGCCACGGTTCGACCGCCCTCACCGAGAGCGATCAGGCCGAAGGAAAACAGGCCGAGCATGCCAATCGCCAGCGCCGAACCCAGGAGATCGAGACGTTTGTTGACCAGGCCCATGTCCGGTGGCAACCGGGTCAGGAGCAGCAATGCGGCGACGGCAATCGGCGGGTTGATGAAGAAGATCGAACGCCAGCCGACCGTATCCACCAGCCAGCCACCGAGCGGCGGTCCCGCCGCCGTCATGATGGCCGCGGCAGCCGACCATGTGCCGAGCGCCCTGCCCCGCGCCTCCTTCGAATAGGCCGTACCGATGATGGCGAGACTTGCCGGTACGAGCAAAGATGCGCCCGCACCCTGCAGCACGCGCGCCGCAATCAGCCATCCGGCCGATGGCGCTGCCCCGCAGATGATGGAAGCGAGGGCAAAGATCACCAAGCCGGCGCCGAATGTGCGCTTGCGCCCGAAGCGGTCGCCGAGCGAGCCGCCAAGCAGCATCAGGCTGGCAAGCATCAGCATATAGCCGTTGATCACCCATTGCATCGTGGCAAGCGTCGAATGCAGTCCCGACTGCATGGCGGGCAGTGCCACATTCACCACAGTGCTGTCGATGAAGCCGAGACTGGAGCCGAGGATCGTCACCGGCAGCACCCAGCGCGTATTGCGAAGGATAGCCTCGACGCCGCCTGCGGGAGGGGATGAAGAAACGGGATCAGCCATGGAAAGCACATTCGGAAGGGCAGTGACGCCTTACCTTCGCATTCCCAGTGCCGAATTGCGAGAGCCGAAAGCCGGCTTTGCACCAGTGAATCAATTTTACAACAGCGCCCTGCAAGGCACTGTGTTCATTCCACAAAGCGTCCCCTGGAGCCCGGCCTAACCTGCGGACCTGAAGCCGTGCCGATGAAAAGTCGTGTGCGTGCTCTTCGGCCGGTGGTGGTTGATCCTCGGATGCTCCTGTAGCCCGTCGCGCTGGCGGCGCAATGCGGTATAAAGCGCTGCATATTGCTGGGCGCTGCGATCCCAGGAGAAATCAGTCTTCATCCCCTGGATCTGAAGGTTATGCCACTGCGCCGGGTGGTGGTACATCGCTACCGCGCGTTCGACCGCATGGTAGAGATCTTCGATGGAGCCGGCCCTGAACTGGAAACCGGTCGCCACGCCCGCAGAAAGGCCGGCATCGTTGGCGTCGATGATTGTCTCGGCCAGCCCTCCGGTGCGCGCCACGATCGGTGGAGCGCCATAGCGCAGCGCATAGAGCTGCGTCAGGCCGCAAGGTTCGAAGCGCGACGGCTGGACGATGCTGTCGCTGCCGGCGTGGACGAGATGCGCCTTGGCTTCCTCGAAACCGATATGCACGGAAACCCGGCCCGGATAGCGCGCTGCCGTCTCCAGAAGCAGGTCGACCAGCTGGCGGTCACCCTGGCCATGGACGATAAGATGGCCGCCAAGATCGATGAGGCCGGGCACGATCGGTGCGAGCAGGTCGATCCCCTTCTGCCATGTCAGCCGGCTGACCACCGAGAAGATCGGTCCGCCGTCGTCGTCCAGCCCGAATTCTTCGACGAGCGCCTCGCGGTTCGCATGCCGCTTGTCCAGCGTCCATTCATTGTAGGTCTCGGGAATATAAGCATCGGTTTCGGGGTCCCAGACATCCATGTCGATGCCGTTGACGATGCCGCGCAGCGCATTGCGCCGCTCCGACAGCATGCCGCCCAGCCCCATGCCGAGGTCTTGGGTGAGGATTTCGCGGGAATAGGTCGGGCTCACCGTGGTCAGCAGATTGGACGTGGCGATACCGGCCTTGAGGAAGCAGATGTCGCCGTAATATTCCATGCAATCGGTGGAAAGATAGCTTTCCGGCAGATCCAGGTAGGGAAACAGGCTGGAGGAGAACTGGCCCTGGAATGCAAGGTTATGGATGGTGAGCAGCGATGGCATCTCGATCCCCGCGGCGCGGAGATAGGCGGATGTCAGTGCGGCCTGCCAGTCATGCGTATGCACCACGTCGGGTCGCCATCCCGGCAGAAGCCCCCCGGCTATGTCGGCCGCCGCCTTCGACAGTGCGGCAAAGCGCAGCCAGTTGTCGTGATGATCGACGCCGTTCTCGTCGACATAGGGACCGCCTTTGCGATAAAACAAAGCCGGGCAGTCCAGGATCAGCAGTTCGAGATCGTCATAGACGACGGAAATCAAGCCGACGCCCTGCCCCAGGACGGTAAAATCCGCCAGCCGCGGACCGCGCGTCACCGCGTCCATCACCGATGGATAACCGGGCAGCAGCGTCTTCGTCTCGACGCCATATTGCCGAAGCGCCAGCGGCAATGAGCCGGCGACATCGGCGAGCCCACCGGTCTTTACCAGTGGAAAAACTTCTGATGTTACGGATAGAATTTTCATGGATGCGCCCGCTCCCTTCAACCCGGACGCCGGGTCCCCCAGCGCCCACTTTCGAAACAGTTTCGTTGCTGTTTGGTTCCTGTAGAGGTGGAGTATTTTCTTGCACGAAACCTTGAGCAAAATCGGTCTGGACGTCATGGCTGGCAACGTGCTGCGCAAGAAAACCTGCCGGCTGCCCGGCGGCCTGCGCACAGTCATCTCGATGGCGACGCGCGGGATTAAGGGCCGCGTCTCCTTTGCCAAAACGGTCCGCCGCATCCGGGGGAAGATGACGAAACGGAACTTCTGTCGCCGCGATGAGTTGAGAAAGGCGCGCATTTCTAGGAGGCGATCATGGCAAGGTCATCGAAACCCGGCGATAGCTTCCCGTTTTCCCTCGTTGGCAAGGAGAATCCGGTGCCCGATACGAACGAAAGCATCCAGAACGCGGCCGACGCCGCCAAGCAAACCAGCAACCAGACGATCCAGGACATTGCCGAGCAGCTGAAGGCGCTCCGCGAACAGGTCCAGGCGCTGCAGACGACCACGGCAGACATCGCGTCGCGCACTGGCAAGGTCGTGGCGAGCAGCGCGCGGGTTGCTGGCGGCAAGGTCGCCGAAGAAGCTCGCGCGGCCGGCGACAAGGCCGTGGCCGGCGCCAAAGCCGCGGGACAAACGGTGACCTCGACGGTCGAGGCCTACCCGCTTTCAGCCGTGCTGATTGCCTCGGCCACGGCCTTCCTGCTGGGCAGGCTGACCGCCCTGCCGAGCTATGAGCCGACCTACTCCGACCGCGCTGAACGTGCGCTCGACGGGCTGCGGGAGCGGCTGCATGACCTTTCATCGCGGCTGCCGCCGAACTTGAAATCGGCGCTGCGGTCATCTTTGCGCTGATTTCCAGACCAGGTTCAGATCTCCAGGACCCGGATTTTAAGCGTCCGGGTCTTTTGCATTTTCCCGAATAACTTGCACGCGTCATGCGTTCTTGCCGCAAGAAGGGCCAGACAGGAGGGCATTGTGGCTAAGCCGACGCACGTCAATTCCGACAGCAACGCATATGAACTGGATCAATCGAACCACGCCTGGATTTTCGACGAAAGTCATCTTTTCAGCGGCAACTATGCCATCCACCAAGCCTCAATGCTTTCCGACGATACGATCACCATAAACGCGCGGGTGGTCTCTTCGACAAGCCTTGGAGCAGGCGTCATATTTGAAGGCTCGAACTCTAAAATCGTCGTCAGCGACCTCGGTTTTGTGTCCGGCAACACCGGCATCCGCTCCATCGGCGGCGGCACGACGGTCGAAAATAACGGCACGGTCATCGCGCAGGCGGCGGCAATCGATATCGAGGCTGAGAATGGACATGTCGTCAACAATGGTAGCCTCGCTGGCGTCGCCGGGATATTCATGAATTCCGACGATGGCGTCGTCGAAAACAACGGTCACATCTACGCCGACATGGTCGGTTTGGACCTTGTGGGCAACAATCTGTCCGCGACACTTGGAAAGGAGAGTGTCGTTACGGCCGTATCCGCGGGTATCACGGTAGAGAGCGTCACCGGCGACAAATCCAAGGTGACCAACAGCGGCCTCGTTGCCACTGCGGGGCATGACGCATTTGTTGGCGCAGATGGCAAGGAAACCTTCATCAATCATGGCACGGTCCGCGGCAACGTAACCCTGGGCGCCGGCAATGACGTATTCAACAATCTGGACGGCAAATTTACCGGCACCGTCGACGGGGGGCTCGGGGACGACACCTATGTCGTCGACTCCGCCAAGACTGTGATTGTCGACGCAAATGACAGCGGTAACGACACTGTCAAATCCATCGTTTCCTTCTCGCTCGCCGCGCCGACGCTGATGAATGGCCAAGTTGAAAATCTCGTCCTGCTGGGCACCAAGAACCTGCACGGGACGGGCAACGCGCTCAACAACGAGATCACCGGCAATGCTGGCAACAACGTGCTCGACGCCGGCGCCGGGATGGATCAACTCAAAGGCGGAAAAGGCAACGACACTTTCGTCTTCGCAACCGGCCATGAAACCGACAGCATCACCGATTTCGGCCATGGCGCCGACAAGATCGATCTCTCCGGCTGCGCCGACATCGCCGACTTCAAGGACCTGATGAAGAATCACGTGATGGAAGACAAGGGCAATGTCTATATCGACAGCGGCACCGACGAGCTCATCCTGCAGCACATCAGCAAGGCCGATCTGCATCAGGGTCAATTCATTTTCTAGCGGCCGATAACGGCAATGTGCATTGCCGACCGGAAGATGTCCGAGGCAACACGTTTGCCCGCAGGAAGGCGATGAACGGCGCCGAGCCGGCCCCCGCGCGTAGATGCTTTACCCAGCCGGAGCGCATTGCCTCGGCGACGGCATTCCTTTCGGACGGATTATATCGGGCGGATCGGGTGGCGGACGAATAATGCCGTGCGCCCGTCCGTCCTGGACTTGAGGCAACAACGGGGAGCGCACGATGAGCAAGACAAATGTCTTCGACGCCAATTCATCCACCACGACCGAAATCGACCAGTCCAACGAAAGCTGGTTGTTCGTCGAGCACTTCCTCTTCTCAACCTCTACAGGCAATGTCATTCACCAGGGATCGACGTTCAGCCAGGACACCATTAGTGTCGATGGCACGGTCTATACCAGCGCGGTGAATGCGACCGGCGTCCTCCTCGAAGGCACCAATTCGACACTGACCATCGGTGCCAGCGGCTCGATCCAAGCCTATACCGGCATCAGCGCTGCCGGCGCCGACCTGACGGTACAAAATGACGGCATCGTTCTCGCCACGGGCTTCTCCGCCGCCATCGCCGCCACGGGCGCGAACGCCCACATCATCAACAATGGCACGCTTTATGGCCTTGCCGGCATTCTGGCTCAAGCCGACAAGGTGAGCGTCGAAAACAACGGCACGATCCACAGCAGTCTCACGGCGATCGTCCTCGACAGCGATGGCGGCAAGATAGTGCTGGGCGAAGACAGCATCCTGACAGCCTCCACCACTGCCATCTCCGTGACCACGGCGCTCGGACAAAAATCCACCGTCATCAACAACGGCCTGATTGCGATGAAGGAGGGCACCGCCTATGCGGGCGACGGCGACCTGGGCAACGAGACGCTGATCAACCACGGCACCATTCGCGGCGATGTCACGCTCGGCGCGGGCAACGATACATTCAACAATATGGACGGCATGTTCGCCGGCATGGTGAGCGGCGGCGCGGGCAACGATACGTTCATTATCCATTCGGCCAAGACGAAAATTGTCGAGAACGCCGGCCAGGGCGACGACGCGATCAAATCCACGGTCTCGATTTCGCTGGTCTCAACGGCGCTGAGCGGTTCCGAAATAGAGGATGTCAGGCTGCTCGGAACCAAGAACCTGCATGCCACCGGCAATGCTCTCGGCAATGAGATCACCGGCAACAATGGCGACAATGTCATCGATGGCGGCGCAGGATTGGACATTTTGAAAGGCGGCAAAGGCGCCGACATCTTTGTCTTCGCCACCGGCAACGGGACTGACGATGTCGTCGATTTCAGCCATGGCGCCGACCGGATCGATCTCTCCGGAACCGGGATCAAGAACTTCAAGGATCTTATGCAGCATCACCTGAACGAGGACGTCGGCAAGCATGCCGTCTATATCGACGACGGCACCGACGAAATGATCCTTGATCATGCACACAAGGCGGATCTCGACGCGTCGCAATTCATTTTCTGACGACAGAGTTCCTGGTAGAACAGCCCTGCCTGCCCGCCGCCGCAAACATTATGTGCTATTCTCCGAAACGTCCCGCCATGTGGTCGGCAACCACCTCGATCGCCGGCTTTTCGCCGAGCGCCTTGAAATAGATTGCAAGCCGCCACTTTACTTCGGCATTGTCCTTCAAATCCGAGCCGAAGATCGCAGAGATGTCGAGGAAACGGACAATCGCAGCATCGATGTCATTCGCCGACGCTTTGCCGATGCCGACCGTCTCGGCGGCAAAGGGATCGCGGACATCCAGGGCTTGGCCTTGCCAGTCACAACCAGCGGCATATTTCATCCAGCCTGCCAGGCCAAGCAGCAGCCCGCCGATCGGCGTTCCCGCCTTGAGACCGGCCCGCATCGGCTCCAGCAGCCGCTGGCGGATCTTTTGCGAGCCATCGGTAGAGATCTGCAATGTGCCATGCTTGAGATCGGCATTTTTCAACCGGCCGATGGTCTGATTCAGATAGGCGCCGACGTCGATGCCGGCGACATGCGGCAGGTTGGGGATGACCTCGCGGGTGATCGTCTGCCGGGCGAAGGCGGAAAAGGTTTCCGTCGCCATCACGTCGGCCATGAATTCAAGCCCCGAGAGCAGTCCGAGCTGGCAGACATTCGACTGGATGCCGTTCACCACCCGCATTTTCAGGATTTCATAGGGCAGCACATCCGGGACAAACAGGGCGCCTGCGGCATCCCAGGCAGGCAGTTCGGCGCCCTCGCCCGTTTCGATCACCCACATGCGAAAAGGCTCGCCGGTGACGAGGCCATAGTCGCGTAACCCGGTCTCCGCTTCGAAGGCGTCGAGATATTCGACCCGCGACGTCGGCACGATCCGGTCGACCATGGTGTTGAGGAACCGCGCCTCGTTTCCGATCCTGCGACCGAGCGCAGGATCAACCTCGCGTGCCAATCCCAGCACTGCGCGCCGAAGCGTTCCGCCATTGTCGGGGACATTGTCGCAACTCATGATCAGTGGCGGCTCTCGCCCGTCCCGAAATCGAAGCGATAAGACCCGAAGCAGGAACCCTGGCACCGAGCGCGGCGTCTCGGGATATTCGATGTCGTGGCGGATATCCGGATGGTTCTCGTCCAGTTCGCCGGTGGCCGGAATGTGGCAATAGCCCTTCTCCGTTACCGTCATGTTGATCAGCCGGATATCCGGCGATGCGGCCCGGGCAATCGCGCGGCCGAGTGTCAGGCGGTGTTCGTCATATCCGTCATCGAGCACCGAAATCGTCTCGACGATCGAGCCGATCAATCGCCGCTCCACCTGGCCATTGTCGCGCAGCTCGCGGCAATAAAAACCGTCCTGCTCATCCAGGACAGCCGAAATAGCCGGCGGTTTCAGATTGACCCCGACAATACCCCAATCACCGAACGACGCTTCCAGCGTATCATCGGTATAGTCAGCCTGGTGGCAGCGATGGAAGGCGCCGACACCGAGATGCAGAATGCCGGGACGGAGCCGCGACCGGTCATAGCCTGGACGACGGATCGACGGCGGCAGCCGAACAATCGTGTCGGCATTCAGCCGGTTGGACGTCTGGGAAGCGCCATCCATCAGCTGTCCTTGCCGACATTCGGCGCGCCGAGCACGGCCTGTTCGAGGTCGATCAGCGTGCCAGTCTGCAGGCCGGAGAGATCGCTCAGCAGATAAAGCGCCAGCCGCGCCACTTCGTCCATGCCGAGCAGGCGGCCGAGCGGGAGACCCTTCGCCACCTCTTTCGCCCAATCCGGCCCCTTACCGAGGATCTCGCCCTGCATGCGGTTTTCATTCGGCGTGGCGACCCAGCCCATATTGATGCCGTTGACGCGGATGCGGTCGGCCATATGGGCATTGGCGGTATTCTTGGTCAGCGTCGACAGCGCCCCCTTGGTCGCAGAATAGATGGCGAGATCGGGCGTGCCGCAATGGGCATTGGTCGACAGGATATTGACGATCGAGCCGGGCGCGCCACGCTTCAGCATGTCCCGGACCGCTGCCTGCATCAGGAAGAACGGCGCACGCGCATTGACCGCAAAAATCCGTTCCCAGTCGTGGAGCGTACCATCGACAAGCGAGGCCCGGTCGGTCAATCCGGCGGCATTGACGAGGAGATCGATGCGGCCGAACGCCTGCACGGTCTGGTCGACGAGTTCGGACGGCGAGATTGCATTGCCGAGATCGGCCTCGATGAACAACGACTTCACGCCATTGGCGGATAGGCTGGCTGCTACAGCTTCTCCCGCCTCACGCTGCCGGCCGCATACGACGATTGCATCAGCCAGCGCCTCCGCCGCCAGTTCGGCGATCCGCGTTCCAAGCCCCTGGGTGCTGCCGGTGATTAGCAGTACCTTGCCGGCGAGATCGATTTGCAAGCCATCCTCCCCGGCGTGAAACCATCTGCAAGATCGAAACGGCAGTCCTTCCTGCCGTGTTCAGTTCAGGCTAAGGCGAAAGCGGTCACTTGAACAGTGCCAGAAATTTGTCACGCTCGGCCGGATCCATCTTCACCAGATGTTTTTCCTCCGGATAGGCGCCGCTCTCGACATCATCAGCATATTCGCGGAAGGCCGCGATCCGCTCGTTCTGCAAGCGCTCGTTTTCGGCAAAGAAATCGCGATAGACCTTGGAATGCCTGGGATAGTGGCCGCGATGGCTGCCGAGAATATCCATGGCGAACAGATATTGCGCATCGCAGCCGCTGCCCGCGCCCATCGAGATCATCAGCATGCTGGTGCGGGCGGAAATGGCGCTGGCGATCTCCGGCGGCACGACTTCGATCTCCGCCGCGAAAGCGCCCGCCTCTTCCAGCGCCTTGGTCTGTTCCCAGACCCGCATGGCGCTGTCGACCGTCTTGCCGACCGCCTTGAAGCCACCAGTCCAGGTGCGGCGCGACGGGATCAGCCCGACATGCCCGACCACCGGAATACCCTCATCGCGCAGCCGCCGCACGATCGGCAGGCTGGCGCCACAGTAGACGGCATTGGCGCCCAGCTTCAGCATTTTGAAGGCGATCCGCAGATAGTCCTCTTCCGTGACATAAAGACCCGGCTCAAGCCCGGCGACCGCAAACGGTACAGGACAGAAACCGCGAAACTC
>NZ_JBFUFF010000158.1:0-9987 GCF_056403555.1 Rhizobium sp. P2_G2 | reverse complement strand
GAACCCGATCGAGACCAGAGCGATGAAAGTGAGGGTTAGGACGGTTAATCTGTAAGAAATCGGCAGCAACAGCATGCTGGCAAAAGCCGCATAGAAAAACATCTCGTAGTTTAGGGTCCATCCGAGATAATATAAAGGCCAGATGTTCTGGCTCGAATAGGGAGCCTCTGCCGGTATGAAAAAGAGAGACTTCAATATGTATCCAGCTGAAAGCGAATTTTCCATGGGCGTGGTATAGACGCCGTACCAACCGAGAAAAATCACCATGGCGGTGGCTGCCCAATAGAGCGGGACGATCCTCGTCAGGCGGTCCAGAAAGAACCGGCGCGGGGTCACAGAGCGCCCGTCTGTAATCGCGACCACAATGAACCCGCTGATGACGAAAAAAATATCGACGCCATATTTGCCAAAATCAAATAGCCAATGTCCCTGCAGCATGTGGAAGGCGACCACAGATACCGCAGCGATTGCGCGCAGGTACTGGATCGACCAAATCTCTGCTTTGCTCTGCATGTTGAACTGACACCCTGACCACCGCTCGCACATATATACGATATAGTTGATTTTGGCGTCGATCTATTAATTTTACATACGCCCCCCGGCGTCTGCCGTCTCCATGCTGGCAACCCGCCGGATGCTAAGAATTCGCGACGTAGTTTCCGGAGAACTCCGTTTTAAGGACTTCATCGCCTCGGCTGATGAAGGAACGGCAAGACTGGGCCGATAAAACTGAAGTACGGAGCGAAATCTCACGTCATACGGGGGCGTTGTCCCAGGCGACGAAAACCCTGAGGTTTTCCCGCCAGCCGCAAGATCCATAACAAGTGCGGTGCGGCGATCAATAAATCTAGCTCCCTCAACTTGCTGAGATAATCAAGATAGCGAGCCCCGTCGGCACGAACACGTATCCAAGCGCCCGAGTTATGCCAAATTGCTTACGTCAATCGCACTCGCCTCGATGAGGTGACTTTCGCGTGTCCTTTCCGGTCGTTTTGGCGGCAGTAGGGCGCAGTGCATCCTTTGACCCCCTACGCCACTGCCCCGTCAGCCAGGAAGGCAAAAGCATTTCATATGCCTCGGAAGTGAGGAGAGGCGTTTTGGCGCGTATGCTCGCAATCGTCGCCAAAGCCTCCTTGCGTGCAAGGTCGATACGGATCGAATTGCCAAATCTCAGCGAAAGGTCAAGCTCCTTGAGCCGCTGGAGCAGGGTGTCCAACGGGGTCGGGTCGATACCGCGGAAACTGGCAAATTCGCGCCCATTTTCAACGAACTCGTCACCGAGTTCCTTTATTCGGTCCACGCCACTCCGGCTTCCGTGATGGACTGCGAGCTCCAGCAGAGACAATGACGTATCGAGCGACCGCACCATGCGAATTCTCCGAGCAGCCTATTCAACAGACTTTAGGCGATTTTTTGTGCGGTGCAACAAAAATGTGAGAGGAGCGTGGAAACGCCGTAAGCTGACGTGGCGTGACCAGCCGATGGTAGAATTGAGGGAGCTCCAGCCAGCTTCAGACGCTGCGCCACTTATGCCGCGGGTCGGATGGCGCCGAAAAATGCTCGATGATCGAACGCGATGGCAACACCGCTGAAGAGACGATCGGCCCCGCTCAATCGAAGCCAAGGACCGACAAAATCGGCATTCCATCAGATATCGGCGAGAAACTGAAGCAATTGCCCCATATCAATGCAGTTGTCCGCTTGCGCCGGTAGTGTCTTCGGCGTAAACCGGGATTGTATCTCGGGGGAGGAGATGCCATGAATCGCTTGCAAGCGTTGTTGCTGAGCTTCGAGCTGTCAGTTTTTATATGGATAGGTATTTTCCTGGGCGTCTATTGGCTGCTCGGATAGCCGTCGCGTCCTCATGCGCTTCGCGTCTATCGCATCGACAGCAACAGATGAAGCGCGCCCCAGGCTAGAAAAACGAGCCAAGAAAGCTGCGCCAGAAGCGCGAAAATAAACCAAGCCTTGACCATGATCGGATCTCCGTTCCGGGCGAACGGAGATATCGCGGGCAACCGGCCGAATTCAAGGCGGACCAAAAGTTAACCTTACCGGACGCTCACACGCCTTCCGATCTCTTTCAGAGCATGCTCTAGTTCAGCCACTGCCGATTGCCGCGGTTGTCGATCATCTGCAAACGCCTCCCGTTTGACAGGATTTTGACGCACTCGATACGCCCGCCTGGATAGCGAAGGCACATATGCCCATCACCGATCTGGTATCCAATTCGGCTCTTCGAGCCGTAGAGATAGCCATCACGACGTTCGGTGAGATGTCGCGCACCCGGCAGATAAGTCTGGATCTCTGCCATGGTGGCGGCTTTGAGCTTCAAAGGCTCTGCCGCGTCGCTCATTCCTGCCCACGCAAGCAGTATGAGAAATAATGTGAGGCGCATCCCAATCTCCTTTTGTACCCCCCGGATTTATTGGGCGGCCTGATATCCCGGTCAATAGCCAGTCGAAATGTTCTCTATCGCTGTGTCGGCAATGATACTATCGACAGGTATATCGACCCTTAGCGACCTTGTAGCACCCGGGTCGATTGGTCTGGTATTGCTGCTGCCGCTGGCGTGGCTGAACGGTGTCGCCGGAGATGGCCCCGCTGATATCGCCGCTAATCCCGTGACGTTTCTTGGTCGTCGTCGAATAGGTTTGGCTGTCGGCGATGCCTGCGAAAAGGCTGGCCAAAGCCAGTGCGAGAATGAGAGTGCGCATTGTAGCGATCCTGGTGTTAAGCGTCTCCCTATATCAGGGCGAAAATGATTCCGAAACTCGCTCTGCCGCCGCGCTCGCTTTCGCTGCCCGGCACAGAGACGATCGGCTTCTGTGCGATGTCTGACGCTTACTGTATCAGAATTCGGTGCATGCCACAAATTTCAGGTATCAAGGAGATCGATGATCCGGCGGCAAATGGCAGAACAATCCGAGGGAAGGTGCTGAAGGGGAAACCATTTCGTCTCGGCGATTTCCCAGCTCGTTTTTAAATTCGGCATTTCGGTGAACCCTGCCGCACGGAACGCCATGATATAGTCGCCCCTGGCCTGCGCCGTTGGGTTAGGGAACACGCCGACAAATGTCGGCGGGGAGGTTAGAGTGATCGCGACCTCTTCTCTCAGTTCCCTCGCCACCGCATTTTCCGGCGTTTCGGGCGGGTCGATGCCGCCGCCCGGGAGGTGCCAGCCCGGCTTGTATGAATGGCGCACGAGAAGCACGTTGCCTTCATGCACCAAGGCCACCTGTGCGCCAATTGTGGCTCTCTGTTTCACCCAGAGAGCTATGTAAAAGGCACGGACGACAAGTTTCGTGAGGAAGCGCATGCTCCTCACCGCTCACGATGCAGGCATGTGACTGACAAAAGCTGCCAGTGCCATTGTGATTATGAGTGCGAGCGACAAAGTCCAATGGCCGGTGCTGTTTCTGTTTTGCATGGGGAGTGCCGTAATTGATGATTTCGGGTGGGTAGCCCGCGGGACCGGCACCATGCAATGCCGTTCATCCGGTAACCTTACCCGCTAACCATTGCGCACCCGTACCAATCGAGGCTTGGCCTCAACGTCATCGGATAGGATTATAACTTGTGCCAAATCCGCGGATCGTTCGAGGCCTGTATCATGTCCCACTGCAGGCCGGTTTTTCGCCAGTTGCGCACAGCCCCGGTGAGATTGTCGAGCACGAGGTCGCCTTTGTTGGTCCGCACGACGAGCACGAGGTGACCCTCTCCCCAGGCCGTGTGGGCGACGGCCAGGCGCAGCGCGGATGCGGGCCAGCCGTGGGCAATCAGAGCGTGGCGCTTGGTGATTGCAAAGTCCTCGCAGTCGCCTTCACGCGGCGCCAGAGACCATGTGTCATTGCCGCTATCGTTGACGGGGAGAATGTCGTGATTGATCTCACTGTTTACCGAGACGAGCTCACGCCTTTTGTCGGACGTAAGATCGATAGCATCCGGGCCATTGGACGCCGAACAATCGGCGGGTTGATGCACGCAAAACACGACGTGAGCGAAGGGCGCGGTAACCCGTCCACCTTCCTTCAGATAAAGTGCATTGAGCTCCGGTTTGGGCACGCGGGTCACGCCGCCAAGACCGAACGCAAATGCCGAATCCGGGATGAAAGATATCGCAAGGACAGCCGTCGCCACAATTTTGAGTAGAGTTGTCATCTAAAACTCCCACGCCATGTTTGCGGGAGAAGATAGCTTTGAAAGGTGGAACTCTGCTCAAGTCGAACGTTCAATATTTAACGATCGCTGTTTCACAAACGGCCTCAGGCAGACCCGGCGTGGTTGATATTGTTGACGCGCACCGTCTCAATCAACATCGGGGTCGCGGTCTGCAGCCGGCACGTCGGCCGGATTCCTGGCCCGCCTTGCCTGGATGTTGCGCCGGACGCGGTCGGCGATAAGCGCCAGCGAGCCGCGGAGGCTGCGCGCGCCCATCAGCGATTCCAATACCACGGACTGCGTCGCGAACCGTTCCTTGAAGGCCTCGCCGCCGCAGAGGAAATCGACCGTGCCAAGGCCTTGGTCGAACGACCATTTGATATATTCCATCATCAGGATGAGGCCGGGCGAGGAAGAGGCGAAGTCCGGATCGAAGGTTGTCACCCAGGCCATCATCATGCCGCGCTGGATGAAGTTGATCGAGATGGCGATGACCGTTTCGTTGCTTTCCAGCACGAAGATATGCAGCACGCCGGCACGCAGAAGTACCGAGACGAGCGCCGTCAGCGTCTCGGCGTCGTCCTCGAACAGAGCGGACTGGTGGCCGCGTTCGGCGAGCCATTTGCCCTTGAGCACGGAAAGCCGCGTCAGAAGGGGAGCGAGCGGCTCGTCCGGCGGCACCAGGCGAAATCTGAGATCGCCGGATTTCTCGATCGTGTTGCGTCCGTGGCGGTAGTTTTTGCGGGTCTTTTTCGAAAGACCGTTGAACCATGCGGCGCCGTCCTTCCAAGATCCCGTGACCCGGTGGCTGACTTCGCTGCGTGGATGCAGTCCGAGCCTGATACTGCCTGCCGTGGTCGGCGTGAAAAATGCCTTGGCCGGCGTGTCCGGCAGCAGGCGATAGAGAAAGGCCAGATCGAAGCCGCCAGGCCTCGACAGCTCGTTCCACAGCCGCGTCAGGGCCTCTGAGGGGCATTCCGGCGCCATCAGGATATTGCCGTAATCGGAATAGCTGCCGGCGGCCCATTCGAGGAAGCGTAGTCCCTTGCGCCGGGCGATCGCCAGCGGCATGATCGCCAACAGCCTGTCGTCCCGCCAGACGAGACCGATCCGCAGCGCCCTGCGGTCGCGATCAACAGCGGTTCGCCACCAGGCGGAAATCCAGTCATGGCTCTGGAAGATCAATCCATCGGTCTGTTGCCAGAGCTCCATCCAGGCGGGACCTACGGCGTCCAGCCGGTCTGCGGAACGGACAATTTCCAACCTGTCGAGGCCGGCCTCGCTTTGCGATGCGAGCACGCTCATGATTTAGGCCCGTCCTGCGTCCGCACCAGTTCGTCCTGGCCACGGCCGAAAAGTTTGCGCCAGGGTTTCTGCGCCTGCCACCACATCTTCTTCAGCGGCAGGATCCAGAGGCCGAACAGCGACTGATAGTCGCCCACGTCGCGGTCGATCAGTCCGAACTGAAAATCTTCCTGTGGTGCCGGCACGACCAAAGTTCCGAACAGCCGGTCCCAGAAGGAGAACAGGAGACCGAAATTCTTGTCGTAGTGCCGCGGGTCGATGCTGTGGTGCAATTGGTGCCAATGCGGGCAGAGAACGAGATTGTTGATCGGGCCGAAGGAAATCTTGAGATGCGTGTGGCGGACGAAATCCATCATCAGGATATTGCGCACGACATAGACATTGATGCCGAAAATCGTCACCTCGACCGGATCGAGCGCGATCAGCGTCCACATGCCGAAGCAGATGCCGGGAATGACGCCATCCCACATGCGGTTCATCAGATCATCGAGCGGATGCACCCGATCCTTGGTGATGCCCACCATGACCTGGGCGGAGTGATGCACCTTGTGCAGTTCCCAGAGGAAGGGAAAACGATGCTGGGCGTAGTGATAGACATAATAGGAAATGTCGTAGGCGAGCAGCATGCTGATCGTGAACAGGACGATGGTCACCGGTCCTGCTGGCCCGCCGATCAGTGGCGTGTCGATATGAAAGAGCCCGCCCAGCAATCGATTGGTTCCATAACCCACGGCGGTCACGAAAGTCACGCCGGCGGGGATGAACAGGAACGGTCCGACCAGCTTCTTCGTGACCCAGAAAAGCGCATCGGCCCTGGCCGATGGGTGGAAAAGGATTTCCGTCGGGAACATGAAATCGAAGAAATCCCGGATCGACCTCTCCTTGACCACGCGGAAATAGGCGATCACTGCGCAGATCAGCGCGGTCAGCAGAATGAGGCCGGGCGTTACCAGGTCGATCCCGACCAGCTTGCGCGTGACCGCACTGACAAAATCAAACAACATGCCGGCTCCTTGGTCGCGGATACGATAACCGTGACAAGTGAGACATCCGAGGGACGGCCGGATGCCGCCTCACGTGGTTAATGCAGTTCTATGACATAGTTGTGCATCACGATACCGGATAGCATTTCCGGCGGGAAGCCGAATCAACACTGCGTTATCGCTAAAATATGCAAAACACGCCGATTTCAACCTTGGCGCTGTACCGGAAACAACCAGCTGCGGACACCACCTTCGTCCACTTTGCCCCGCCACGACACACGTTGGGCCGGCTCCCGGATGCCGAATCTGGGCGACACCCAGCCACCCTGACCCGGCCTGTCTCCTCCGGTGGAGATTTCGATTGCCGTGTCGGGAAGATGCATCTCCAGGAGTGGCTCGTCGCCGCGGCGCACCACCACCCGATTGCTGTCACGATCGACCGCAAGCCCGGCGGCAAGCTGAAAGACGATTTCCGCCTCGCGGGCGGCGCCGATCAGGCGGTCGATGACGGCAATTCCCCCTGTGTCTCGCGAAAGCGTGCGCTCGTGGACGACACTGTAGCGCCTTTGGTAGCCGTCCTGGCGAGCGCTCAGCCGCCAGTTCGGTTCAGGCCGGCTTTCGATCAGCTTCGCCTCAGCCTTGTGAGACCAGTTGAAGGCGCCGGCCACGGTGCTTTGGCTGACGCCGTCGATGTTGAGCGTATTGTGCGCGGGCGTCGACCGGAACCATTTGCGCCACACGCCGCCGGAACCGTAGAGCCAGGTGCCGGGATCGACGAGCACAGGCACACCATCGATCGATAGTGTCAGCGCCAACGCGTCGGCATGGCCATGGGCTGCAATCGACAGGTAGCCGAGTGGGCCATGGTCGAATGTCAGGCGGATGCGGCGGCTGTTGATCTCACCGTGCCAGACGCTCAAGCCTCCCTCCGGGAATGTCGTAAGTCCGGTGGGCGCTGGCATGGCCGCTGGCGGCGCGGCGAACAGCACGGCGCGGAAGTCGCCTGCCATGGGCAAAATACCGGGCTCGCGGCAGAAGCCGGCTATGGCGGCAGCGACGGACGCCGGATAGTCGGCCTCATTGCCCAGCGTCAACGCTCGCCCCTCGTCGTCATCGCCGAACGACACGGTCTTGTCTCCGAACTGACCAATGAAATCGGCGAACGCACCGAGACGTTGTTCGACCTGAGGCGAGAAGGGCTGGCCGGAGCCGCGCGCCGCCAGCGCA
This sequence comes from Rhizobium sp. P2_G2, assembly GCF_056403555.1. Lineage (NCBI taxonomy): Bacteria > Pseudomonadati > Pseudomonadota > Alphaproteobacteria > Hyphomicrobiales > Rhizobiaceae > Rhizobium > Rhizobium sp. P2_G2. The sequence goes on along the minus strand of NZ_JBFUFF010000158.1, from coordinate 2,311 downwards.
CATAGCAAGACCAGTTCCGCCGTGAAGGCTGCATAGGTCGGGCTTTGCTCGGCACCGCTGCCATCCGGCAGGATCTGCTTCAGCATCTTCGCTTGCAGCACCTCATGGGCTGTACCCGAGGGTATTTCCAGCGCGAGACCGATCAGGAATTCGCCCGCCAGTTCCGCAACGAGATGATTGTTGGCCGAGGAGAAACGCGACTGAAAGCGCGGCAGCCAATAGGCGCTGGCGAGAAGAATTTCACCAACCCGTCGGCGGGTGGCATCGCTCATCCTGCCCTCCAGGAGGTCGCAGGTGACAATCAGGCTGATGGCGCGCAACGCCACCTCGATGCCCGACAACCAGCCGACGCCGCGGAATGGCGGGTTGGCGCGGTGCCAGCTTTCTATGGCTGCTTCGATCGCCGCGAGGCTGCGCGCGTCGTCTTCGAGCAGCACGTACGCTGCAAGCGCCGGCAGCATTTGCAGCCGGTTGATCTCCCACACGTATTTTATATCGCTGCGGCTGCCGTCGTGCCGGAAGTCGATGTCGAACGCATAGGCATCGGCGCCCGGCCAAAGTGTCCCGGTCACCGGGTCAAGCCGCCACAGATCGGGTGGAAACAGCGACGTGGGATCGCGCGCAGGCCAATCCTGGCCCAGCGCCGAAAACCGCCCGGCAAGCGTGGCTTCCGCGGCTCGCGCAATGGCTTGCCGCTGTGCTTCTGTCGCGGCAGTCACGCGCTCGCCAAAATCAGGAAATACAGGATGGATTGGCCTCGCCGCATAGCGCGTCCAGCCTTCGTCGCGACCGCGCGAGGCGGCACGGCTTCGATGCTCGACCAGCCGATGCAGTATTTCTGCCAGCTCCATGTTGCGCAATCGATTGATGTACCAACCGAGTTTCATTGGGCCTCCAAGCCAGTCCATTCCTCGATACACCATGGCAGGCAAAAAGCCATGAACTGTCATTTGCTTTTCTACCGCTGCGGTTAATATTGCCGCGGGCGTCGAGGAGGTTGGCATGAAGAGACTATTTTGCATTCTGGCATTCTTCCTCGCCTGTTCCGCAATGGCACAGGCGGCGACCTTGCATCTGTCCCGCGGAGTCGGATTGCATGAATGGCTGAACTGGGCGCCGGTGATGCCTGACGGCTCCTATCGCTGGCCGCCGTATCGCAGCGAGGCGGAATGGCTCGGCGGCAGCCGGCCAATCACTGATTGGCCCGAGGGCGATCAATTCCTGCATATCCGCTCGCTGGGCTTCGATTTCGTCCGCCTGACCGTCGATCCCGGTCCATTGGTCGCAAGTGAAGGTGCCCAGAGGCAAGAGGCGCTCGCGGTGCTCGCCACGGATATCGACCGCGTTACATCCGCCGGCCTCAAGGTGGTTTTCGATCTGCATGCTGTCAGTCAGGTTCCGGCCTATAGCATGCAGATGATCTATGACGGCGCCGACAGCGATGGCGTCACCCGCTACCGGGCCATGGTTAAGGATGTCGCGACCATGCTCGCTGGCATCGGTGCCGATAAGGTGGCGCTGGAGCCCTATAACGAGCCGGCTTATTATCCCTGTGGTGCGGGAGGTACGGACGATTGGCAGCGGATCATGGCGTCGACCGTCGCCGACATCCGTTCCGTCAGCCGGGATCTCACCATCATCGTCACTGGCGCCTGCGGCGGCGCCATTACCGGGCTCATCAACCTCAATCCCAATTTCGACGACCCGAACCTCTACTATAATTTCCACATGTACGAGCCGCACAGTTTTACCCATCAGCGCGCCGACGACAAACGGACATTCAGTTCCGGCCTGCCATGGCCCGCTAATATGGGGACGAGGGCTCAGGTTCTGGCGCATCTCAGGCAGCATATGGCCGCGGCTGGGCTCGATGAGGCCGGGCAGGCGGCAAACCTGGCTCTGGTCGGACCCGGCATCAACAAATATTTCGCCGAGAACTGGGGGCAGGAGCAGTTGCAGGCGCGGATCAAGCAGGCTGTCGACTGGGCGCTGGCGCACAACATCCCGACCGAGCGGCTGTTCATGGGCGAATTCGGCGCCATGCTGATCTCCGACGACGGCCGCACCGGCGCCTATGATGCCGATAGGCTGCGCTATCTCACCGCACTCCGCCACGAGGCAGAGCGCTACGGCATTGCCTGGTCGATCTGGGAATATTCCAACCCCTACGGCATGAGCGTCATCCTGCCCAAAGGGCCAGCCATTCCCGATGCCGAGATGCTTCATGCCCTTGGGCTGCAATGATTTCAGCCAGACTGTCGTTGTTGCAAGGTGGGGGCCGATGGCGCGAATGCATTGCCTTTTCATATTG
>NZ_JBFUFF010000157.1:0-10202 GCF_056403555.1 Rhizobium sp. P2_G2 | reverse complement strand
GGGTCATGGTCACCGTAGTTCCTGTAACAGCGATGGGCTCCGAGGCTATGGCCGGCGTAACATTCGCACAGCATGCGATTGAGAATGCAAAGCTTAGTCCTGCTGTCAGCAATTTGCCCAGCCACGAAACACCGGTACTCTTCCGCATATATTTTCCTTATGTCGATCTAAGCCGTTTCGACAAAGCTCGCCTTCATGGTCATCTGATGTTGAATAATGCTCGCTGGGTAACGGAGGATATGCCGAACAACAGATTTATGGCAACAGGAATTGCAAACGTGCTTTGGCCCTCAACCCGATATGACTAAAGCCGAACTTGAAGAGAATTAATCCGCGGATTTTTTGTAGGTTTGTTGAGCCGATCAAGGGCCTGCGCTAATTGCCAGCGCTCGCCGCCTGTTACTGGTTGCGCTCGATAATCGGAAAGACCTGGTAGCTTTCCTTGTTTTCGGGCGCCGTACCATTGTTGCCGTCGAGGCTTCCCTCAAAGGTCGGGTCGACGTCGTATCGCTGCAGGACGAACTGAGCATCCCCGAACCGCCATGTGCCGGATGACCAGGCGTCACCCTCTTTGCGCCATTTCGCATTCATCGAGATCGAATTTGTCTTCGGGTCKAAGGCGGAATCGGTGAGAACAGATGTGGTCGTATAGCCGGCCACTTTCGGTGGCGACTTGAGCTTGGAAAAACTCTCGTCGGTATAGTCGTAATCGAGCTTCGGTTCCGCGAAGGACAGTATCTGGAACGCGCCGTCCTCCTTCGTCAGGTAGACGAAAGTGGAAACAGTGGCGCCGCGTGCGCAAAGCAGCTCGTAGAGCGGGAAGACATTGTCGGGCGAATCCTGGTCCTGGCCGGGGTGACGGTAGCGGATTTGGTAGACATGGCTGTTGCCCAGTTCGCTGCTCTGCTGAAAAGCCTTGAAGTCACAGGCCTTCCCGGTGACTTTCTCCGCCCATCGCATTGCCTGGACGATCGCCTTGTTGTCATCGGCTCGGGCCGTGCCGGACAGGAGGGCAATACCGATCGCAAGGCAGGCGATCGGCCGGAAAATGGTCTGCAAACGCATCGAGAAAATCCCTCAGCCGCCGGTGACGCTCATATGGCGGGCGACGGCCGGCCGGTTGTGCTCGCGGTCGATGATGAAGTCGTGGCCCTTGGGCTTGCGGCGGATGGCCTCGTCGATGGCTGCGGCAAGGACGGTGTCGTCATCGCTTGAGCGCAGGACGGCGCGCAGGTCGGCGGCATCGTTCTGGCCGAGGCACATATAGAGCGTGCCGGTGCAGGTTAGCCGCACCCGATTGCAGCTCTCGCAGAAATTATGGGTCATCGGCGTGATGAAGCCGAGCCGGCCGCCGGTTTCGGCAACGCGGACATAGCGGGCCGGGCCGCCGGTGCGGAAGTCGAGATCTTCCAAGGTGAACTGGCCTTCCAGCTCTTGGCGTAGCACCGACAAAGGCAGATATTGGTCCGTGCGGTCCTCGTCGATCTCGCCCATCGGCATGGTTTCGATGACGGTCATGTCCATGCCAAGGCCATGCGCCCAGCGCATCAGATCGGGGATTTCGCGGTCGTTGAAGTCCTTGAGCGCCACGCTGTTGATCTTGACGTGCAGGCCTGCCTTGCGGGCCGCGTCGATGCCGGCGAGCACCTTGGCAAGTTCGCCGGTACGGGTTATGGCGCGGAACTTTTCCGCGTCGAGCGTGTCGACCGAGACATTGATGCGGCGGACGCCGGCATCGGCCAGTTCATCGGCGAAGCGGGCAAGCTGCGAGCCATTGGTGGTCAGCGTCAGCTCTTCCAGGCCGAAGCCGATCCGCGAGCCCAGGCTGCGGACCAGATGCATGATATTGTGCCGCACCAACGGCTCGCCGCCGGTCAGCCGGAGCTTACGCACGCCCTTGGCGATGAAGGCGGAACAGACGCGGTCGAGCTCTTCCAGCGTCAGCAGATCCTTCTTCGGCAGGAAGACCATCTTCTCGGCCATGCAATAGGTGCAGCGGAAATCGCAGCGATCGGTCACCGAGACGCGCAGATAACTGATATGGCGCCCGAATGGATCGATCATCGGCGCCGGACGTGTCTCGTTTGTGATCGTGCCGGGATGGGCATTCATGCGTGCGAACCTTTACGCGAGCGACAGACGGCTCACGTCTCTCTCGATTTATATAGTGAAGTCTAACAGGATTTGAACCCGAAAGTTCTTGCGGATGCGACGGCTGGTCCTTAATTGCGGACAAAAGGATGTGAATATGAGTGATCATTGGCCGACTGAGATAAAAGTGTCCAAAGACAGGCGGGTGCTGAACGTCGCCTTCGACGATGGTGCGGCCTTCGCGCTGCCGGCGGAGATGCTGCGCGTGCTGTCTCCATCAGCGGAGGTGAAGGGGCACGGGCCGGGCCAGGAGGTCACCGTGCCGGGCAAGCGCAATGTCGGCATCATGTCGGTGACGCCGACCGGCAATTACGCCATCCGCATCGGTTTCGACGACATGCATGATACAGGGATCTTCACCTGGAGCTATCTGCGGGAACTCGGCGAGCGGGGCGGGGAGATGTTTGCGGACTATGAGCGGAAGCTGGCGGAGAAGGGGTTGAGCCGTTGAGCGCGATAGTCGCGCTCAACGATGGTCCGGCCTGCCGGTGTCTGCCGTTGGCATTTCGTCACCGGGCTCGGGTGGCAGGCTCTTCAGACTTTCCAGGATAGCAAGCGCCTTTTCCGGATTGCCGCGCAACACGCGCTCCTCAATCCTTCTCCGAGCGCGTCGGCGACTGATCGCTTCAACGATGAGACTGAATATCTCCATCAGCATCCTCCGCCAGCAAGATCTGAACGATCTTTTCCATATGCTCGGCCACGTCCAGGCAGCGCTCCTCGGCCGTTTCGCCCATCACCGTGTCGATCAGTGCGGTCTGGATCGCCATCGCCTTCTCGGTGATGTCCTTGCCTTCGGGGGTCAGGAATAGTCTCAGCACGCGCTTGTCGCGGCCGTCGCCGCGGCGTTCGATCAACTGGCGTTTTTCCAGCTGCGGCAGCAGCATCGACATGTTGGAGCGGCCGACGAGCAGCTTGCGCGCCAGTTCCTGCTGCGAAATGCCCTCGCGGCGGTAGAGGTTCACCAGGATGTCAAGATGCGGCGGCTTGATGTCGAGATGGGCGATGTTGCGCGCCAGCGTCAGCTGCATCAGCTGGCAGGCGCGGCCGACGGCGATCCAGGTGCGGAAACGTGGATGATCCCAGGGCAGTTTTTGCGTTTTGGTTAGTGCTTGATTTTTGTTCATTGTTGTACTTTATTGTTCAGCATTGAACCTATCAGGCTGCTATCATCATGTCATCATATATCGCCAAGCTGACAGGGCAAGCCATCAATCTCGCCGGGCTGGTCGCGCCGCGAATGGCGGGTCAGGCGGCATTCCGGCTATTCTGTGCGACAGGCAATCCTGCGCCCGCCAATCACAAGGTCAAACGCCTGTTCGACATGTCGCAGCCCCAGATGCGGCAGGCGGAGCGGTTGATGCTGGCTGTGCCGAACGGCCATGTCGCCGCGCACCGGTTCCCGCCGCTCGGGGTGCCGGACGGCAGGCGCCTTCTCGTCATTCATGGCTGGGGATCGCGGATCGACTATATGCAGGCGCTTGTCACCGGGCTGAGACAGGCGGGCGCCGAAGTGGTCGGCCTTGATCTGCCGGGCCATGGCGGGTCGAGCGGCCGCCGGCTCACCGTGCCGATGGCCGTGGATGCGATCGACGCGGTCTGGCGGCAATTCGAGCATTTCGATGCGGTGATCGGCCATTCCTTCGGCGGCTTCGTCGCCGCCATGGCGGCTGCCGCGCCGCAGGACTGGGTGAAGCGACGGGCACCGCATAAGCTGGTGCTGATCGCAGCACCCGTGGCCGCCAAGCATATTTTCGATGGCTATGCCGGCGAAATGGGTTTTACCGGCCGTGTACACCGGGAGATGGAGGCGGCGGTGGAGGCCCTGACACACCGGCCTGTCGCTTTTTACGCGGCCGATGCGATGCTGAAGTCGAAGCCGGACCTGCCGGTGCTGGTACTGCATGCCGAGGACGACAAGGAAGTTTCGGCGGACGCTGCCCGCCTTTATGCGGCAGTTGGGCCGCAGGTCCATCTTGTCTGGCTGAACGGGCTGGGTCATCGCCGCATCGTCAATTCACCGGCGACGATCGATGCCATCAAAACTTTTCTCGGGTGATTTACCACCTCATCGTGTAGAGCAATTCCGGCAACGGAGATGCACCATGCGCAAGGTCGAAAACCTCGAGGAGCTCGCTCAAATCTACAATAGCGGCCTGAGCCAGGCATCGATCGTAAAGGTCATGCCGCGGCTGACGCGGGAATATCGCCGCATGCTCGAGGCCTCGCCCTTCGTGGCGCTCGCCACATCGGGACCGGAGGGGCTCGACTGTTCACCGCGCGGTGACGCCGGCCAGGTGGTGCATATCGAGGATGAGAAGACACTGATGCTGCCCGACTGGCGCGGCAACAACCGGGTCGATTCGCTCTCCAACATCGTGCGCGATCCCCGCGTGGCGCTGATGTTCCTGATCCCTGGTTCAAACACGACGATGCGCGTCAACGGTCATGCCATCGTGGCGATCGAGCCCGCGCTGCTCGAACGTTTCGAGATGGACGGCAAGCATCCGCGCTCAGTCGTGGTGATCACCATCGACGAGGTCTATTCGCAATGCGCCCGCGCCGTGATCCGCGCCGACCTGTGGAACGCGGAAAAATTCGTGGCACCCGGCTGCCTGCCGACTGTCGGCGACATGTTGAAGGGCATCGCCACCGAGTTCGACGGCGAGACTTATGACAAGGAATGGGCCGGGCGCGCCGCCAAGACCATGTGGTAGGTGATCGGCTGTGTTGTTTCGGGCAGTGGAGGCAGGAGATCGCCAATGAGGCTCGTCACGCGCGAACTTCCCACGTCATGGTATGACAACGAGGCGGTCGTGTTCGAGGGAGAAGATCCGGAACCGTTCGACGTCGAAGTCACCACGGCGACGCATGCCAGCTTCATGTTTGCCCCGCATGGCCCCGATGAAGTTCATTCTTTCAGCGCTCAGTTGCTAGCCCTGCCGGATTGCCTTGTCGTCAAGGTCGCGCAATTCAGCTTCATCCTCGACCCGATAACGAAATGCCGCTACTTTGGCTCGTCGGATCGGGGGCGGACTTGGAGTCCCATCGAAGATGCCGAAATGTCTGCTTTGATGGAGGGGCGGGAGCCGCAGCTGATTTCCGAAACAACCTGAAACATCTTCGACCATAGCAGGTGGATGTCAAACGTGACGGAGTTCAATCCAGAGCAAGTGAAACGCATTGAAGGCGCCTTCGAGACCATTCGCGGCGCCGTCAGCCAGTTCGGTCGCGCGCTCGACGCGGATGACCATTATCCCGGCGCGGGAGTTCCGCTCGAAGAGGAAGGCAATGCCGACATTCGCGACGCTTTTGCCCGTGTTCCGGAACTTTCGCAACTGCTTCCGAAACTCAATGCCGCCGTCCAGCGCGGTGACAATCTCGCCGACAGCGGATATGAGATTGTCGCCGAGTTGAAGCTGGCAGAAGCTCGGCTGTCGCGGCGCTAGATGTCGCCATCCCTCGACAGGGCCGAGGGACGGAACCGGCACAGAGGCTGGCCCTGACCAGCCGCGCAATATCTTATTGCCCGCCGACTTCCTTCTTGAACGTCGCCATATCGACCTGCATGCCGTTCAACACGGTGCTCCAGTGGCGGGTCAGGGCCGAGATCGCCACGGCTTCCTGGATTTCCTGGTCGGTAGCGCCGGCGCGGCGGGCGTCGAGCGTGTCTTCGTAGATGCAGTATGTGCAGGGAATCTGTGCCGAGACCGCGAGGCTGATGAGCGCCTTGGTCTTGGCGTTCAGCGCCGTTTTGTCGCTCAGTTGCAGGTCGCGGACCTCGGCCCAGGCGCCGGGTATCGCTTCTTTCGGGAAGGCTTTGACGAAGGTCGGCACGCCGCCCATCATCTGCTTGATTTCGGCATAGGCGGCATCGGCCGAGGCGGGAACATCGCCGGCGAAGCTGGCACCGATGCCCATGGTGACGGCGATGAGCGAGGCGGTGGCAAGGATGCGAGAGACATGCGCGGTCATCTGGAAACTCCCTTGATCCGAGAAAAACCTTACACTGTAAGGCCAAGATGAGAGTTGGCTATACGGCGTAAGAATTTCAAGAGGGAAGTCTGGTGCAGCGACGTGTGTGCGTCGGGAATTTGTGCGATCCTTGCCGGCTGGCCGATGGGGATTTCGAGGCGGCTGTCTTATCTACGCAAATAGCGCGCCCCACAGGAACGTTATAATCAAAGGAGCGGGCGAGGAGAGGAAGATGAAATCAGCAATAGCCGGTGTTTTTGCAGCGATGGCGATGGCCGGTCCAGCCCTTGCGGCCGACCTCACGCTTGAGCAGAAGCTCGATATCCTGGTGAAAGCCTATCCCGACACGGTGACCAGCGCTTCCCACAACCACATCGTCTTCCGCCGGAAACAGGAAGCGGTGATCGTCGACGATGGCAAGAAACGCGATCATTTCCAGATGCTGGAGGATGGCGACGTCGAGGACAGCCTTGAACAGATCTATCCGGCTGGGCCCTGCGAAACCCGGCCCGACGTCAATTTCGATCCCGGCCGGATCCGTTCCGAGCGCTTCATGCGGGTGATGTATGGCGATTCGAAGAAGGAGGTGCAGGACAATCTCGTGCCGGTGAAATGGTTCGGCGAGACGCTGCATGTGACCAAGGTCAACGGTGTGGACAAGGCGCTGGCCGCAGCCCGGGATGAGCTTGCCGGCCATGCGGACCTGAAGAAATATCTCGCGCCGTCGGCCGGCGTCTTCAACTGGCGGCCGGTGGCAGGGCAGAAGAACCTCTCGGTCCATAGTTTTGGCGCGGCGATCGACCTCAACACCAAATTCGCCGACTATTGGCTCTGGTCGGGTGACAAACCGGGCCATGTGCCGGTCTACAAGAACAAATTTCCCATGCAAATCGTCGCCATCTTTGAGAAACACGGTTTCATTTGGGGTGGCCGCTGGTATCATTACGATACGATGCATTTCGAATATMGGCCGGAACTCCTCGAAATCGCCCGTCGTTCCGGCGTATCCGCCTGTCAATGAATGGAAGTCCGAGAATGCTGAAACTTTACATGGCCGGTCCCGAAGTCTTCTTGCCGAATGCGCGCGAGATGATGAAGACGAAGGTGGCGCTCTGCCAGAAATACGGTTTTGAGGCGATCTGCCCAGGCGATCTCGACATCCCGCCGGCCGACACCAAGCACGGCTTCGGCCTTGCGATCAGCAGGGTCGATGAAGAGATGATGGATCGCGCCGATGGTGTGATCGCCAACCTCACGCCCTTCCGCGGCATTGCGGCGGATGTCGGCACCTGTTTCGAACTCGGCTATATGTGCGCCCAGGGCAAGCTGGTGGCTGCCTATACCAACGTCACGACAAGCCATTACGAGCGCACCGTCGATTACTATGGCGGCAAGATCGCGCCGACGGCCGACGGCCACAAGCGTGGCCCGGACGGCCTGTCGGCCGAAGACTTCGACATGATCGACAATCTGATGATGCATGGCGGCGTCGAGCGCCGGGGCGGGCATATTGCCGTCCATGCTGCTGCGCCGGATGCGCTCTATACGGATCTGACGGCGTTTGAGGAATGCCTCAAGGCGCTGGCGCAGCAACGGGACGAAAGGCACAAAGACGAGGGGAAGCGGCCGGAAGAGCTTGACGCGAGCAATGACGATTGAGGGGTGGGCTGGGCGTAGCCAGGTTTGACAGAGGGGGCGAGGGCGGACCGGCGCAATCCGAAGTCAAAGCCCGGTTTTTGTCCTTCGCGCTCCTGAACCGGCTGCGCAACCCATCATTCAGCAAGATTTGAGGCGCGGGCACCCTTCTTTTCGCTGTGCTGCAAGGTGTACATCGCTTCGGCGAAAATCTCGCGCCGACGCTGTGCTATCGCGCCAACAACGCGCTGCTTCTCCGTCGAAGAGGCGCTCTGGCTGACGGCGGTCACTGATGCCTCGTTTTCCAGCATGTCGACCAGCAAATTGCGCATGACGCCATTTTCTTCGCGCAGCCGATGCAGTTCGGCGCTGTGCTTGCTGGTCAGCAATTTGCGGGCAATGGTTTCATTGATGGTTTTTTCGACCAGCCTGGTTTTGACAGCGAAGTAACGAGCGACGAAAAACGTCACGATCGCGGCGCATAGGCCAAGCACGAGATAGAACATCTTCGGGAACTCCGGTTTAGCTATTCACTTCGTGACGGGACCGGTGGTTTTCAATATCCAGGTGCGATTTATGACCGCAGTGAAGGCATTGAGTCACCTTCACAAGGGGGATCACACCTCACTGGCTATTCCGCCTGATACTTTTTCCGATACTCCGCCTCATATTTCTGCATCACGCGGTTCATCTTCTCCGTCTTTTCTGTCTGTCCTGCCTCCGCCGCCTTGCCCATCAGCTTCACCCAGTTGCCGGCCTCCTGCGAGAATTCGTAGACGGTCAGGTTATGCTGCTTCAGCACGTCCTGCGGGTCCTTGCCGAATTCTGCCGAGACCGTGAGGTCGGCCTGGACGCGGGCATAGTCGTCGAAGGTGGCGAGCTTGGCTTCGATCTCCGGCTGATCATTGCGGCCCTTGAAGCGGCCGACGGCGGGGTTGGCGAAGACTTCGCCATAGTGAATGTACATGTAGGAGGCAGGGTCGCCATGTTTCAGCGCGTCGAGGAAGGCCGCGTTCGTCTGGTTCCAATGCGCCTCGTCGACATTGAGCACTTTCAGGATATCGGCGAGGGGCTGCTGATTGGAGAGCCGCGCATTGCCGGCCGCCCATTCTTCGAAGGTGACGCCGTTGACCGGTGGCGGCAGCCTGTCGTCGGCAAGGGCTGCGCCTGCGGCGAGGATGAAGGCTGCAGCAAGGGCGGAGCGGATCGGACGGAGATTCATGCGGGAAGACCTTTTTGCTTCTGTTGTTACCACCTCTATCCGTTCTCAGAGGGTGCCGATGTTCCCCTGGTGACTTGTCGACGATTGATGCCGGCAATGTGTGCAGCCTGCGCGTTCAGGCGCCGGCCTTCGTGGCATGCTGCGCCCGCATCTCTTCGGCCGATTGGCGCACGACGTCGGAGACCTGCATCAGCTGCTTGGCGAGCGGACTCGTCTTGCGCCAGATCATGCCGATCGTGCGGGCCGGCTGGGTGCCCGGAAATCGGCCGATGGAAACGGTGGCGGAGCGGGTTTCCACCGATACTGCCATTTCCGGGATCAGGGTCACGCCGATGCCGGCGCTGACCATCTGCACCAGCGTCGAGAGCGAGCTGCCATCCAGAAGCTCGCGCGGCAGCGCCGTCTGCATGTTGCAGAAGGAGAGCGCCTGGTCGCGGAAGCAGTGACCTTCCTCGAGCAGCAGCAGTTTCATCTCGCGCAGTGCCTCGCGGTTCGGCACCGGCTTGCCCTCGTCCTCGCCCGGCCGGACCAGCACGAAGTTTTCGGCAAACAGCGGCACCTCGGTTATCGACGGCTCGGAGACCGGCAGCGCCACGATGGCCGTGTCGAGCCGCCCGGCAGCCAGCTCCTGCATCAGTTTCGAGGTCAGTGATTCCCGCACATGGATGTCGAGGCCTTCATTGAGGCGGGTGAGGTTGCCGATGATGGTCGGCAGCAGATAGGGCGCGATCGTCGGGATGACGCCAATCCTCAGCCGCCCGACCAGCCGGTCTTGCGCCGCGCGCGCCAGATCCTCGAGCTCATCGACCGAGCGCAGGATTTCGCGGGCGCGGGCGAGGAACGTCTCGCCGAAATGGGTGAGGCGGAGCTGGCGGGCGCTGCGCTCGAACAGATTGATGCCGAGCGTTTCCTCCATCTCCTTGATCTGCATCGACAGCGCGGGTTGCGAGATGGCGCATATTTCGGCGGCGCGACCGAAATGTCCGTGCCGGGCGAGCGCCTCGAAATAGCGGAGCTGTTTGAGTGTCAGGTTGATCATAAGCTCATCTTATCGCGGCGATCAGGAAATCCAACTTAAATTAATGGAACAACCTTGATATGGTCGAAATAGGAAGATGGGATGCCGCCATGCCGAGACCAATTCATATCGCCATCACCGCGCCTGCCGGCCGATCGTGCAGCAGGCTATGAGATCGGATGGCCTCTCCAGGGCTCCGTG
>NZ_JBFUFF010000156.1:0-10669 GCF_056403555.1 Rhizobium sp. P2_G2 | reverse complement strand
GGATTTCGGTCTGTGCTCCGGCAGCATCCGGTAGAGTGCCACGCCAATCGCCACCATCACCACGGCCGACGCATAGAAGACGGCACGCCATCCAAAGCTTGCGGCGATGAACAGCGATATCGGCCGCGCCAGCATGATTCCCGTCAGGAGGCCGGACATGACATTGCCGACCGCCCTGCCCCGCCGTTCAATCGGCACGAGGTGGGCCACCAGAGGTATCAGCACCTGCGCGCCGGTTGAACAGAGGCCGATCAGGAATGCTGCAAGAAAGAAGGGGGCGATGGATGTCGACGCCGCCATGCCGATCAAGCTGAAGACGGTGATCGTCAGTGTCGTCAGCACCAGCTTGCGGCTTTCGACGAGATCGGAAAGCGAGACCAGGAAGAACAGGCCCAGCCCATAGCCGATTTGCGTGACCGAAACGATCGAACCCGCAAATGCCGGGCTGACCTTCAGGTCCGGACCGATCTGCGAGATCAGCGGCTGGGCATAATAGAGATTGGCAACCAGCGAGCCGACGGCGGTCGCGACCGTGAACAGCAATGCGGCCGACGGTTCCCCCACGGCCGGCTTGAGTTGAACCTCAATCGCCTCAGCCATTGCTGGCCTTCAGGCGGGCGAGCTGCGCTTCGCCCTGGCGCTCGAACATCCAGCCGGGATATTCGCTCGGCAGCTTGCTGACGTCGTCAAGCTTGGTCATTTCCTCCGGCGTCAGGATGATGTCGACAGCGGCGAGGTTGTCGTCGAGCTGCTCGGTGTTCTTGGCGCCGATGATCACCGACATGACAAACTGTTTGTTGAGCACATAGGCCAGCGCAATGCGAGCGATCGAGACACCGCGTGCGTCGGCGATCTCGCGCATCACGTCGATGCAGTCGAAGGCGCGGTCCTTGTTGAGCGGCGGAAAGTCGAAGGCGGCGCGGCGGGCGTCGTTCGGGCCGCCGCCATCGCGCTGGTATTTACCCGAAAGGAAGCCGCCGGCGAGCGGGCTCCAGACCATCAGGCCGAGCTTCTCTTCGTTGAGCAGCGGTACGATTTCGCGTTCGAGGTCGCGGCCGGCGATGGTGTAGTAAGCCTGCAGCGTCACCGGACGGTTCCAGCCATGCTTGTCTGCGATGCCGATCGCCTTGGCGATGCGCCAGGCGGCCCAGTTGGAAATGCCCCAATAGCGGACATGGCCCTGGCTCACCAGGTCCTCCATCGCCCGTACCGTCTCCTCGACCGGGGTGATCGGGTCGGTGCCATGGATCTGGTAGAGGTCGATATAGTCGGTGCCGAGCCGCTTGAGGCTGGCCTTGACGCCGGCCATGATGTGGCCGCGCGAGGCGCCGCTGTCGTTGCGGGCCTGGCCGGTGGTGCCGAAGACCTTGGTCGCCAGGACGATATCGGAGCGCAGGCGGCCGGAATTCTTCATCGCCTGGCCGGTGATCTCCTCCGACACGCCTTCGGAATAGACGTCGGCCGTGTCGATGAAATTGAYGCCGGCGTCCAGCGCGCGGGCGACGATGCCATCGGCGACCGACTGGTCGAGCGCGCCGATGTTGGTCCAAAAACCCTTGCCGCCGAAAGTCATCGTGCCGAGGCAGATCTCGGAAACGGCAAGGCCCGTGTTACCCAGTGTCTTGTAACGCATGTCGGATATCCCTGAGGTTGGGTTCGAAGTGCTGCACCGGACGCGGGCCACGGACGGGCCGAAGGGAAGGAAGCTCGGAGAACGAAGCGCCCCGATACAGCCGTGAGGTCATGTAGGTCGCATAATAAGAAGGGCAAGCCTTTTTATGGGCCTGCCCTTTCTTTTTCAAGATAGCGTTGCTTGCTGCGTCAATGACGCCGGTTGCTCGTCAACTCCAGCTGAAGTCGACGCTGGAGAGGTCGGCCGCAGCCACGCCCTTCATCAGGATCACCATGTCGGCCGTGCCGTTGCCGTCCACGTCGACATAAAGCTTGTGGCTGGCCGTATCCATATAGGCCTGGGAATTGCCGGCGCCGGAGAATGTCGACGACGAACCGAGATAGCTGAACGTGCCGCTGAGCAGTCCCTGGAAGACCAGTTTGTCGGTTCCGCCGAAGGCGAAATCCGTGATCGTGTCGAAAGCGGCGCTAGTCGACTGGCTGGAGCTGGTGAAGACGAAGGAGTCCGCACCGACGCCGCCGGTCAGCGTATCCGCGCCGAGGCCGCTGATCACCGTGTCGTCACCATCCTTGAGGTCGACGGTGGCGCCGACGCTGCCGCTGATGGCGATGTAGTTGATACCGGTGCTGCCCATGATCTGCTCGACATTGGCGATCGTCGCCGTGCCGGTGCCGAGGAAGGTGACATAGTCGGTGCCGCCGCCAAGATTGATATTGCCGTCGGAATAGCCGGCCGACAGTTGCAGCGAATCGTCGGCTGCGCCGCTGGTGATCGTCTCCACCGACGTCATCGTGGCCGTGACGCCGCCGCTGAAGGTGATCGAGTCGGCGCCCGAACCGAGACTGAAGGCTGCGCCGGTCGTGTCGGTGAGGATGGTGATCGTATCGGCAAAATTGCCGCCGGCGACCGAGTTGACGTGGCTCAGCGTCAGCGTATTGAGGAAATTGTCCAGCGTCACCGTGTTGTTGCCGGCGTCGAGATCCATCCAGACACCCTGTGCCGCACCGGAGAAGATGACACGGTCGTCACCGCCGTAGCCGACAATGCTTTCGACGCCGGACAGCGTCACCGTGTTGCCGGCGGTCGCGAGATCGAGCACATCATAACCGGTGCCGAGGTTGATGAAGCCGGCATAGGACGTGGTGCCGACGACGACGGTATCCGCGCCGGTGCCGCCGACCAGCGTCTCGATGCCGCCGATGGTCAGCGTATTGCCAAGCGCGCTCATGAGCGTGAGCTTGTCGCTGCCGTCACCGAGGAAGATCATGCCATTGGTCACCTGCGTCGAATAGGTGATCACGTCGGACTGCGTGCCGCCGGAGACCGATTCGATATTGGCGAAGGTGGCGGTTATGCCGACCGCGGACCAGTTGACGACGTCGCTGCCGGCACCGAGGTCAAGCAGGTTGATGGCGCCGGCGACATAGAGCGTCACCTTGTCGGCGCTGGCCGAGCCGATGATCGTTTCGGTGTCGCCGATGGTCAACGTGCCGCCGCCATTGGAGAAATCCAGGTAGTCGTTGCCGGTGCCCAGGCCGATGACGCCGCCGGTCCATCCGCCTTCGAGAATGATCGTGTCCGACAGCGATCCGCCGGAGATCGTCTCGGCATTGTCGATCGTCGCGGTATTGTTGAAGTTGGAGAAATTCACCTGGTCGTTGCCGGCGCCAAGATCAATCTCGCCGGTGGTGAATTGCTGGGTGAAGGTGATGACGTCGTTGCCGGAGCCGCCGCTGACCGATTCCGTCCCCATCAATGTCAGCGTTGCGCCGGTGGCGTTGATCGTCAACTGGTCATTGCCGGCGCCGAGGTCGATCGTGCCGCCGGTATAGGAGGTGCTCAACACGACATTGTCGTCGCCCGCGCCGCCGAGCACGGATTCGATATTGGCGATGGTGACGGTGTTGCCGCCGAAATAGAGGGTCAGTGAATCGCTGCCGGCGCCAAGGTCATACTGGCCGCCGTTCGACGAACCGAGCGTGATCCGATCGGCGCCCGCGCCGCCCTGGATGGATTCGACATTCGATACGGTGATCGTGCTGCCGAGATCGCTGACGATCAGCGTGTCGGTGCCGCCGGCAAGGTCATAGGCGCCCGCGGTCAGGGCAGAATTGATGCTGACCCTGTCATTGCCGGTCGAGCCGACGACATTTTCGACATTGATCAGCGTCACCGTTGTGTCGGTGGCGCCGAAATTGACAGTGTCGCTGCCGGTGCCGAGGTCGATGATCATGCCGGTAACGTCGCTCGTCAGCGTCACCACGTCGGCGAAATTGCCACCGAGCACCGATTCCACATGCGCAATCGTCGCCGTGTTGAGGAAGTTGCCGAAGACGACGGTGTCGGTGCCGGCATTGAGATCGATCTGCCCGCCGGTGAATTGCTGGCTGAAGGTAATGACATCGGAACCGGAGCCGCCGGACACCGATTCCGTGTTCATCAGCGTCAGCGTCGCACCGGTCGTGTTGACCACCAGCGTGTCGTTGCCGGCACCGAGATCGATGGTGCCGCCGGTGAATGGCGTGGCCAGGACGACCATGTCGTCGCCGGCGCCGCCCAGCACCGATTCGATATTGGAAATCGTCGCCGTATCGCCGCCGGAATAGAGGGTCAGCGAGTCGCTGCCGCCGCCGAAATCGAACTGGCCGCCGTTTGTCGAACCGAGCGTGATCCGCTCGACGCCGGCGCCGCCCTGGATCGACTCGGCGTTGGAAACGGTCAGCGTGGCGCCGACATCGGCCAGCATCAGCGTATCGTTGCCGGCGCCCATGTCATAGGAGCCTGCCGTCGGTGCCGAGGTGATGTAGACCACGTCATCGCCACCCGAACCCGTGACGGTCTCGACATTGATCAGGGTGATGGTGGTCGGCTGGCTGCCGAAAATGACGGTGTCGCCGCCGTTGCCGAGGTCGATGGTCGTTCCGGTGAGCACGCCCGACAGCGTAATCGTGTCGGACGAATTGCCGCCGAGCACGGATTCGACGCCGGCTATGGTGGCGGTATTGAGGTAGTTGCCGAAGATGACCGTATCGACGCCGTCGCCCAGTGATATCGTCGAGCCGGTAACGGACTGCGTGAAGGTCACCATGTCGTTGGCGCCGCCGGCGGTGACCGTCTCGACCGATGACAGCGTCACCGTGCCGCCGGTAATGTCGAGCGCAACCATATCGGTGCCGTCACCCAGGTCGAGCCGCATGCCGGAGACGGCCGCGCCGAGATAGATGACGTCGCTGTCGGTGGAGCCGGTCACCGTCTCGACGCCCGTCACGGTCACCGTGTTGTAGGCGGTGGTCGTCGACTCATCGAGGGTCAGGATGTCGCTGCCATCGCCGAGATCGATCTCGCCCTGGAAGGAATCGATCAGCGTGATGCTCTGGTTGTTGAGGTCGCCGGTGACGGTTTCGACATGCGAAATCGTGATCGTCGCCGTGGCGTTGACAATCAGGTTGTCGCTGCCGGCGCCGAGATCGATATTCATGCCGGTGAGCGTGCCGAGCAGCGTGATCGTATCCGAAAAGGCCGTGCCGGTGAGAGTCTCGACATTGGTGACGGTGATCGAGGCCCCGGAACTCATGCCCGAGAGATCGAGACTGTCGGCGCCGGTGCCGAGGTCGACAGTGCCGGATGTCATATCGCCGGTGATGAACACGGTATCGGCGGAGCGCCCGCCGGTAATCGTCTCGACACCGGACATGGTGATCAGGTTGACGAAATTTCCGAGCGTCACCCGGTCGGTGACGCCATAACCCAGCGTCACCAGACCGCCGCTGATCGCCGAGCCGAAGGTGATGGCGCTGGCCACGTCGGAACCGGCCGCACTGATCGTTTCGATGTTGAGCACCGTCAGCGTACCGCCGCCGTCGGAAATATCGAGCGTATCGTTGCCATCGCCGAGATTGATCGAAGGCACCGTCGCCGCGCCAGTGAAATAGACGACGTCATTACCCGCCTGGCCGATCAGGGTCTCGACGCCTGCGACGGTGACCGTGTTGCCGGTGCTGGCGAGCACCAGCGCATCGGAACCACCATTGAGGTTGACGGTGAACTCGCCGCCGGTTGGCTGGTCGCCGAGGATGACATAATCGCTGGCGCTGCCGCCGATGATCGTCTCGACCCCACTGACAGTCAGCGAGTTCGCGGCGGCCGCGAGCGTGAGGCTGTCGGCGCCGGCGCCGAGGTCGATCGTCGCGGCGGTCAAGGCTCGGGAGACAACGATCGTGTCATCGCCAGTACCAGCGGTGACCGTCTCGATCGCCGCGATGGTGAGCGAATTGTCGGCATTGGCGAGCTGGAGACTGTCCTTGCCGTCGCCGAGATCGATCAGGCCGCCTGTCATCTGGTCGCTGACAGTAATTGTGTCGGATTTGGTGCTGCCGATAACCGTCTCGACACCCAAAAGAGTCAGCGCATTGTCGAACTTCGCCAGGGTCAATTTATCGGCGCCATCGGCCAGGTCGATGTAGAGACCATTGGCTGCCGTGGCGAGCGTGATCAGATCCTTGCCGTCGTCGGTGCCGACGATCGTCTCGACATTGCTGACGGTCAAGGTGCCGCCGCCGTCGTCAAGGAAGAGCGCATCGGTGCCGGCGCCCATGTCGATGGTCGTGCCGGCGCCGGCAGTCTGAAGATAGATCCTATCGTTGCCGGTGCCGCCCTTGATGGTTTCGACATTATAGACAGAGACCGTGTCGGACTGATCGCTGAGCACCAGCTTGTCCTTGCCGGCGCCGAGGTCGAACTCGACATCGACTGCGCGGACGCCGATGGTGACGATATCGGTATTCGTTCCGCCGACCAGCGACTCCACATGTTCGACCGTCAGGCTGTTGGCAAAGCTGCCAAGCGTCAGGATGTCGTCGCCGCCGCCGAGGTCGATCGTGGTCTTGGCGGCAACCGAGGCAAGCGTGATATCGTCGTCGGAATTGCTGCCCGTGATCGTTTCGATATTGACCAGCGTGATCTCGGCCGCGGATTCGAAAGTGATACTGTCCTTGCCGGTTCCGAGGTCGATCTTGCCGCCATCGATCTCGTCCTGGACGGTGACGACGTCAGAGGAAGCGGCACCGACCAGCGTTTCGACGCCGGAAATGGTGAGGGTGTTGATAAAGGCGCCCAATGTTACCTTGTCGGCGCCGTCACCCAGATCGATCGTCGAGCCTGTGGCCTTGGACCCGAAGACGATGTTGTCGGTGTCATCACCGCCAATGATCGTTGCGATGTTATAGACCGTGAGGACATTGCCGTCGTCGCCAAGGACGAGTTTGTCGTCGTCGCCGGCGAGATCGATCTTGGCGCCCGCAACCTTGGTTTGGAACGTGACGATATCGGTGCCGCTCGAACCGAGGATGGATTCGATATTCGACACCTTGATGGTGTTGCCGATACCCTTGAGCTTCAAGGTGTCGCTGCCGCCCAGGAGATCGAGCGAGTCATTGTCGACCGACTGCGTCACCACGATGAGGTCTGCGCCGGTGGTGCCGGTGACGCTGCTGATGTCGGTGACGGTTTTCGTAAGACTGGTTACGGCTCTTGCCATCGTCATGATCCCTGTCTTGGCGGCCAGCATGAAAGCGGCCACGGCACGCGGGAACCCAATGGTCATCCCGTGCATGGTGGAGCGTTAAGGAAGTCTTAGTATTTGAAGCTGTGTCGAGGCTGGTCGCCGAGCCGCTATCCACCACCCATTTCGTTTTGGTACATTCTTAACCCGCCGCCGCTAAGCTCAGGCCAGGGGAACCGGGAACGCTGTTTTCCCTTTGCGATCAAAGGCGGCAGGACGTTGGTGCAAGCTCTCAAAACCCAAGACGACAGCGATGATCGCGCGGAAGCAGGCGCGCATCGGATCGAGGAAATCATCGACGCCTTTGACCACGTGCTCGAATCCCTCGATGAGATTCTGGCGCTGACCGAGCACGCCTTTCCCCTGGATTTCAAAGACGCAAATCGCTGAAGCCAGGACCGGCAACGACGGCTTCACAGACCATTGTCCCTGCCCGCTTGCAAGTTCGGCCGGATTGCGGCTTGATGTGTGGAACGCAACTCGCTCTGTCGCTGAGGCGCATGATGTCCGATCACACTGACGACCACGATCACGACCATTGGAAGCACAATGGCGTGCGCGTCATCAAGGGCGACCGGCTCGATGACAACACGCCGCAGACGCCCGGCATGCATCGCCAAGCCGCGATCACGCATGCCCGGGTCGGCGCACAAAAACTCTGGGCCGGCACGGTGACCATCCAGCCCGACGCCAAGACCGGTGTGCACCACCACGGCGCGCTGGAGAGCGTGATCTTCGTCGTGCGCGGCAGGGCGCGGATGCGCTGGGGCGATCGGCTCGAATATGTCGCCGAAGCCGAACCGGGCGACTTCATCTTCGTGCCGCCCTATGTGCCGCACCAGGAGATCAATGCCGATCCGGAGCAACCGCTCGAATGCGTGCTGGTGCGCTCGGATGATACGGCCGTGGTGGTCAACATCACCGATGTCGACCCGGTCGAGAAGCCCGAAACCGTCTACTGGGTCGACCCGATCCACAAGCATCCGGATGATCGCGGCGCGTAGCCGTCATAATTTTGTCATGGCGGTCTTCAGCGCGCTGCGTCTGGAAACGAATGCCACTTTGCCGCCAACCGATTGAGCCGGCTAAGGAATTTTATTTGACTTCTGTCAGGTCAGGCCGAGCCGGCGGCTAAACCGCGCGGAAAAATTCCCCAATCAATTCAAGCTGCCACACCACATTCACTGAATGGCTTTAGGGATTTGTTAATCCCGGGGATCGTCATTTGGAGTTGGGGATATGACAGATATAGCGTCCAAAGAACTTGAAGTTTCGCATCCCGAGCACCCGCTCGGCCGTCCGAGCCAGCTCGGCAACATCTTCCTGCCGGTGTTCGGCGTCATTCTGCTGATTGGCCTCGCCTATGTCGGCTACGCGCTCGGACACGACCTGACCGACGCACACGCCGTGCCGTGGATCTTCCTTGGCCTTGCGCTCCTGATCGCGCTCGGCTTCGAGTTCGTCAACGGCTTCCACGACACTGCGAACGCCGTGGCGACCGTCATCTATACCCGTTCGATGCCGGCGGAACTCGCCGTGATCTGGTCGGGCTTCTTCAACTTCCTTGGCGTCATCACGTCCAGCGGCGCCGTTGCTTTCGGTATCCTGTCGCTGCTGCCGGTCGAACTCATCCTGCAGGTCAGCTCCGGTTCGGGCCTCGCCATGGTGTTCGCACTGCTGATCGCGGCGATCATCTGGAACCTTGGCACCTGGCTCCTCGGCCTGCCGTCATCGAGCTCGCACACGCTGGTCGGTTCGATCATCGGCGTCGGCCTCGCCAACCAGTTCCTCGCTCCGACCGGCACCGCCACGTCAGGTGTCGACTGGTCGCAGGCGACCACGATCGGCCTGTCGCTGCTGCTCTCGCCGATCATCGGTTTCGGTCTTTCGGCCATCCTGCTGCTGCTGCTCAAGCTCGTCGTCCGCAACAAGGCGCTTTATGAAGAGCCGAAAGGCCACAAGCCGCCGCCGATCTGGATCCGTGGTCTGCTGGTCCTGACCTGCACCGGAGTCAGCTTCGCCCATGGCTCGAACGACGGCCAGAAGGGCATGGGCCTCATCATGCTCATCCTCATTGGCCTCGTGCCCACCGCCTTCGCGCTCAACCGCACGCCGGATGTCAACTATCTCGACGCCTATAAGACGACGTCGGCACAGGTCGAAACCGTGCTCGGCAAATATGCCAAGCCGGGCGTCACCATCACCGACTACAAAGCGGAAGTCAGCGGCGCGGTGAAGACCAAGACCTGGAAGGACCAGACCACGGTCGCACTGCAGCAATACATCCACAACACCAGCACCGAAGTCGCCAAGTATCCATCGCTGGAAAAGGTGCCGGGCGATCTGGTCGGCAACGTCCGCAACGACATCTACCTGATCGGTGAAGCATTGAAGCTGATCGACAAGAAGCAGCTTCTGCCGATGCAGGGCGCTGACCTCGATGCTGTGAAGGCCTATCACAAGTCGGTCGACAACGCGACGAAGTTCATCCCGCTCTGGGTCAAGGTCGCAGTCGCTCTAGCGCTCGGCCTCGGCACCATGGTCGGCTGGAAGCGCATCGTCGTCACCGTCGGCGAGAAGATCGGCAAGACCCACCTGACCTACGGCCAGGGCGCCGCTGCCGAAATGGTCGCGATGATCACCATCGAAGCTGCCGACCAGTTCGGCCTGCCGGTCTCGACCACCCATGTGCTATCCTCCGGCGTCGCCGGCACCATGGCCGCCAACGGCTCCGGTCTGCAGTGGTCGACGGTTCGCAACATGCTGCTCGCCTGGGTGTTGACCCTGCCGACCTCGATCGCGCTCTCCTTCACGCTGTTCGTGATCTTCCGCCAGGTGTTCTAAGCGGGCTTACGAAGAGTCCATTCAATGATTACGGGCGGCGCTGACAGGAATGTCGGCGCCGCCTGATTTTTTTCGGTGAAACGAATACTGCTCGAGCCGAGCTTTGAGCGAAACTACGTTCGCCGCAGTTGTCTCAACTCCGTGACGAGAATGCAGATATGAAAAACCGTTCACGCGACCGGCCTTCATCCGCATCTTGTCTATAGCGCGCCAAATTTCTTGCGTTGTGCTTGTGACGGACCCTTCGAGGCCCCATTCCGCTTCGCGTCATGGGACGCCTCAGGGTGAGGGGAGATTGGGACGCCCGTATTGCCACAAGCACTGTTGTAGCAGGGGGAGATTGTGGCGCGCGCGGCGGCCCCAACTACGGCCCTCACCCAGAGGCACTTTTTCAGCGCAGCCGGAAAAGTCTCGAAGGGTCCTGCCACAAACTGCATTGGGCGCCGTCGGCGCCCCAATCCCTCTGTTCTGAAATCGGCATAGGGGGCGATCGTATATGATCGCACCCCTGCCACACCACCCGGCATGCGGGTCCGCACCGGGCGGTTCGAGAGATTGAGGTCAGGTGAGTCTGGGCATTCCGAGTTGGTCTGCCCATTTGATCGTGAGGACGGTGTTGAGGAGTTTTGCGC
>NZ_JBFUFF010000155.1:0-10828 GCF_056403555.1 Rhizobium sp. P2_G2 | reverse complement strand
CTGTTTACGGCGCAGAGCAATGTCAATGGCAGCAATGGTTATGGCAAGTTCACCATCGCCGCCGATGGCACCTGGACCTACACCATGAACAGTGCCCATAACGAGTTCGTCGGCGGCCAGGATTATACCGACAGCATCACCGTGGCGACGGCCGACGGCACCACCCAGGTGCTCACCGTCACCATGCACGGCACCAATGATGCAGCCGTGATCGGCGGCACCAGCACCGGTTCGGTGACCGAGGATGCAACGCTGACCGCAAGCGGCGCGCTGACGATAAGCGACCCCGAGTCGGGCCAGAGCTCGTTTGCGGTGCACAACAGCGGCAATCCGGTTGCCGGCACATATGGGTCGCTGACGATCGATGCTAGCGGAAACTGGGTCTATACGCTCAACAACTCGGCGAGCAATGTGCAGGCTCTGGGCTCGACAGACCATGTGCACGACCAGATCCATGTGACGTCGGCAGACGGCACGGACCAGGTTATCGACATCACTGTGAACGGTGCCAACGACGCGCCGACAACACCCACCTTCGTGGCGAGCAAAACCGCCACGACCGATGGGGCCAGCCTCGACCTCGGCAAATTCCTTTCTACCGATCTGGATACCGGCGATAGTGTCAGTTACTCGATGACGAACAACTTGTCGGTCGGTACCTGGAGTGTAAACTCATCCACCGGAGAGCTTACCGCGACCGGCGTCACCGCGAATAATAATCCGTTCAATGGCACTATGACTGTGACTGCGACAGACGGTCATTCGGCGGGGGTTTCACAGACCTTCAGCGTCTGGATCGGGCGCGATGGCAGTGGCAGCAATGCGGACAATACCATTACTGTAACCGGCACAAATCCGAGTATTGTCGATGGCCGAGCCGGTGACGACGTGATCACTGGCGCTAGCGGCACCGACTATATCTACGGCGGGGCCGGCAGTGACACGATGAAGGGTCTTGGCGGCGCCGACTGGTTGACCGGCGGCACCGGCGATGACCACTTCCGCTTCGAAGCGGTCAGCAATTCGACGCAGTCGGCCTTCGACACCATTCTCGATTTCCAGCACGGGACGGGCTCGTCGGGTCACGATTTCATCGACTTTGCCACCGCCCTCGGTCTGACGGCAACCGGCACGATATCCAGTGGAAACCTGGCTGCGCACACCGTTGCCTGGCAGAGCGACGGAAATGGCAACATGTTCGTTTATGCCAATACCGGAAGCGCGGCCGAAAGTGTTGCAAGTGGAACGCATATCATCGAAATCGAACTGATCGGCGTCACCACCCTGACCGCCAGCGACTTCAATTTGCTCGCATGACGGACTGAAAACTGCTGAGGGCGAGCGGGCATTATGATGCGGATTTACCTCCGCTCAAGCTCRCCCTCCTGCTGCGGCAAGGGTGCGGCAAGCTGCGGCAAGGGTGAGCTAAAAAATTGCTTGCCGCATGTTTTGTTCAATGAAATCAATGACTACGGCAAGTGCGGTAAGCAAAATGCGGCAAGAGCGGCAAGCCGCCGTAAGTCATTGAAATCATTATGCGGCAAGCTGCGGCAAGCACCTCTCTCCTACGGAGAGAAGGTGCGCTTGCCGCGCCGCCTTCCGAAAAGGGTAGGGCCCGTGCGGGCGGCTCAATCGTTCACGACTTTATCGCCGCCGCCTTGGCTGGCACTCCGACGCTTGGACGGACGATACGAAGCGGCGGGCTCTTGATAATGTTTGTCCCGAGAACAAAATAAGAACAATCTACAGAAAGAATGCGCCCCATGATCCACTCTGCTCTTTTCGATGGTCCGGCACCGCACAGCCAACATGTCGAAGCAGGCTCTCGCGGATGCGCTCCTATTCGCTCGCCCCGGCGACACGGAGCAATCTTCGATGATCTCTTGCCAAACGCCGATGTTCTGCGGGATCGGCTGTTGTTGGCACGAGGTTGAATGACATGTGGTTCGGAGGGATCGCGGCATACAGAGCCGCAATACGATTGCCGCCGCCTCCATTGGCGCAATCCGCATTCTATACGGTAAAAAGGGCCGAGAAGCAGAAGGAACCTCAATCCGGGTCACGCTGTTTGATAGGGCCGCAGTTGATGTGGGTCTTGCTCGTTATGCATTCGGCCCCGCCCTCGGTTTTGGATCGCACAGGTGGTTCCGCAGAGAGCGACGGGAACCATCGCCTCGCAATGCTCATTCCAAGTGGTGAAAATGGCGTGTTCGTGCAAAGTGCTTATTTCAAATGCTGCCGGTCGTTGCCATTGGAGATCAATCGCAAGGATCAATCGAAGGGAGGATGAATGTCGTCGCAGCCGCTGCTGAACTCGCCTGAAAACTGCTGGCGGATCGAGCGGGCCGACGAGTTTGCGATTCTGATCGATGCGGACTGCTATTTCGCCGCGGCGCGTGCGGCGATGAAGGCCGCAAAGCGTTCGATCTTTCTCGTCGGCTGGGATTTCGATGCCCGCATCACCCTGGGGCATCCGGACGTGGATGACGAGGGGCCGCGTGGCGTCGGCGACTTTCTGCTGTGGCTGGCAAAGCGAAATCCCGATCTCGAAATCCGGCTGCTGCTGTGGAACCCCGCTTTTCTCTCCAATTGGGTCAAACTATCGAATGTCCCATATTTGCTGCGCTGGAAACTGCATCCGCGCATCACGGTCAAACTGGACGGCAACCACCCGGTCGGCAGTTCGCACCACCAGAAGATCCTGGTCGTCGACGACAGTCTCGCCTTTTGCGGCGGCATAGACGTCACCACGGACCGTTGGGACACGCGCGAGCATCTCGACGACGACCCGAGGCGCAAACGGCCGAATGGGGTTGCCTTCGGCCCCTGGCAC
This sequence comes from Rhizobium sp. P2_G2, assembly GCF_056403555.1. Classification (NCBI taxonomy): domain Bacteria; kingdom Pseudomonadati; phylum Pseudomonadota; class Alphaproteobacteria; order Hyphomicrobiales; family Rhizobiaceae; genus Rhizobium; species Rhizobium sp. P2_G2. The sequence goes on along the minus strand of NZ_JBFUFF010000155.1, from coordinate 7,995 downwards.
GACGCGTCCAGCTACTGCATCGGCCCGGCCGCACGTGCCCTGGGCGACCTTTGCCGGGAGCGGTGGAGACTTGCCGGCGGCAAGCCCTTGCAGCCGGCGGAGGGGCACCAGGCCTTTCCACGGGTGGAGGGCGCGATAGCATTCGGGGCTGTCGATCTGGCGATCTCGCGCACCAGCCCTGACTATGGCGGTCGCGAACGGGTGACGGAGGTGGAGAGGCTCTATGTCGACATGATCATGTCGGCCCGCTCCGTGATCTATGCCGAAAGCCAGTATTTCGCTTCCCGCATTGTCGCCCAGGCGATGGCGCGCCGGCTCGCCGAACCGGACGGCCCCGAGATTGTCCTGATCAACCCGGTGCAGGCGGACAACTGGCTTGGATCGCTGGCCATGGACACGGCCCGCGCCAGATTGCGGGAATCCATGCACCGGCACGATCGATATGATCGCTTTCGCATCTACCATCCCGTCACGGCGCAAGGCGTGCCTGTCTATGTCCATTCCAAGCTGATGGTCGTCGACGACCGGGCGATGCGGGTCGGCTCGTCGAATTTCAACAACCGGTCCATGCGGTTCGACAACGAATGCGACGTCGCCTTCGAGGCGTCCGGGTCGGATGCGCTGGCGCAAAGGCTGCTGGACCTGAGGAGCGACCTGCTCGCCGAGCATCTTGGCACCGATGCGGCAGACTTCGCGGCCCTCGTCGATCGCAAAGGTTCGCTGATCGGTGCCATCGAAGACGTCAGGTCAGGACGGGCGTCCGGGGCGCAACCCGCCTCACGCACCTTGGTCCCCTATGTCACGCCGGAGATTTCAGACCTGGCCGAATGGCTGGCCGACAATGAGATTCTCGACCCCGAGGGTCCGGAGGCCGTGTTCGAGCCGATCGAAAAACGTGGCCTTTTCCGCGGCAAGCTCAAGGTCCCATTTCGAAGGCCGCGGCCGCAACAATGATCGAGGCAAGGTCCGGCGCTTGAACGCACCGGTTCGGAGGAGGGGGCGTGGACGCGGCAGTGAAATTCGTCCGCGTTGATGACGTGGAGCGAAGAGCTCGCCTGTGATGGGCGAAGCTGCGTGCGCGTCTTGTCCGCTGTCGGCCGGAATCAGCCACCCCGCAGGCCCCCAAGCCGGGCAATATGTCTGGCACGGGCGGGGAAACAAGTGTAGCTTACGAAAGCTAGGAGGCTGGGAAAGTTCCCGTCCCTGAACCGGCGCCACGGCGAAGCCTTCTACACCTTTGGGAGAGGTGGCCATGGGAGCAGTTCGCGCCGAACGGCGGCTGGTTGCCATTCTTGCCGTCGACATTGTCGGTTATTCGCGGCTGATCGAAGCCGACGAGGCCCGGACCCTGGCAGCAATGAAGGCATGGCGCTCCGAAATCTTCGAGCCGCTTCTGGAGGATTATCACGGACGTATCGTGAAACTCATGGGCGATGGCGCGATCGTGGAGTTCGGCTCCGTCGTCGACGCCGTCGCCTGCGCGGTCGCCTCGCAAAGCAAGGTCGCGGCACGGCAGGTGGATGTCCCGCCCCAATATCGGCTTCTCCTGCGCATGGGCATCAATCTCGGCGATGTCGTCGTCGACGGGGACGATCTGCTGGGCGATGGCGTCAATGTCGCGGCGCGCCTCGAACAGATATGCGAGCCGGGAGGACTTTTCGTATCCGGCACGGCTTTCGATCACCTGCAGGGCAGGTTTGAATTGCCGCTGGAATTCATCGGCGAGCAGCATGTGAAGAATATCAAGCGGCCGGTGCGTGTCTATCGCGTGAGCTTCGAGGGGAATATCCGGCACAGGCGGTTCAACCCCAGAAGCCTTCGCAATTGGGTCATTCCGGCTGTTTTGGTCCTCTCGCTCCTGATCGGCGCTCCTGCACTGTGGCTGGCGCAGAAGCGCACCAGCGCCGAGACGGCATCCGTTGAGCGGATGGCTTTGCCGCTGCCCCAAAAGCCCTCGATCGCCGTCCTGCCGTTCGACAATCTCAGCTCCGATGCCGAACAGGGCTATTTCGCCGACGGAATGACCGATGACCTGATCACCGAACTGTCAAAACTGTCCGGCATCTTCGTGATCGCGCGCAACTCGACCTTCACCTACAAAGGCAAACCGACCAAGGTGCAGCAGGTGGCCGAAGAACTCGGCGTGCATTACATCCTCGAGGGCAGCGTCCGGCGCGAGGGAAATCACGTTCGGGTCAATGCCCAATTGATCGACGCGATCGACGGACACCACCTCTGGGCCGAGCGCTATGATGGCGAAATGAGCGGCGTCTTCGGGCTGCAGGACAAGGTGATAGGGCAGATCGTTTCGACGCTCTCGGTGAAGCTGACGCGTTCCGAACAGAGCGTCGTGACAGTGCCGGAGACGATGAATCCGCAAGCCTATGATACTTTGCTGCGGGGCTGGGATCACTTTCGCCGGRACAGCGAGGCGGAAACGGTCATAGCCTCTGCCTTCTTCCAGAAGGCCATAGCACTCGATCCCAACTATAGCCGGGCCTATGCGTCATTGGCGGCAGCAAACTGGAGGATGAGCATCTCCTCCTGGGATTTTTCCCGTCGAGAGAACGCAATCAAGAACCTCAACAGAAATCTCGAAAAAGCCCTGGAGAAGCCGACGCCGCTTGCCTATGCGATATCGGCGCAATGGCTTGCGCAGCAGGGGCGCTATGATGAAGCGTCCGCTACCATCGACCGGGCGATGAAGCTTGCGCCGAACGATGCCGACAACCGTGTCAGCATGGCGTGGATCCTCAACGCCACGGGACATGCGGCAGAGGCGGAACAGCAGGCCCGGCAGGCGATGAGGATCGATCCCCATCTCTCGCAGGCGACGCTGCGCATGTTCGCAATCTCGCTGTTCTCGCAAGGAAAATACGACGAAGCTGCCGACACGTTTGAACGCGTGATCGAAAAGAAGTCCGATGTCCGCGAGGACTACGCCACGCTCATATCGAGCTATGCGCATCTCGGACGCACCGACCGCATCCAGGCGCTGATCGACAAGTACAACAAACTGGCCATGCGCTCGCTGTCCGATCCGCTCACGGTCGAGGAAAGCGCATTTGATTGGTATGGCAGCGCGTTGGGCTATCACAGGCCCTATATCACGCGCCTGCAGGAAGGGCTGCGCAAGGCCGGACTGCCCGAAGGGGCCGGCACGGACCTCGCCCTTGATGATTACCTCAAGTTCATGACCGAGACAAAAGGCGAACTCAGCGTCGACAGGACGATAAAAATCGATGTGACGGAAGCCAAGGCACTGCTCGCCCGCGGCGTGCCCTTCATCGATGTGCGCGCGCCCCTCAACTACGACAACGGCCATATCCCCAAGGCCATCAACCTGTCGCTGATCACCGCGCTGTCGAAGGAAAGCCTCGCCAAGGTGGCGGGCAAGCAAGACGAGGTCGCCTTTTATTGCCAAGGAAAGTACTGTTCCTATTCCGCCTATGCTTCGGCCAAGGCGGTCGCCTGGGGGTACACGCGTGTTTATTATTTTGCGGGGGGATTTTTGGCGTGGGATGATGAAGGGCATCCGGTGGTGGTGGAGGTTGGGAGGTAGGGGGAAGGGGTATCCCTCTGAGTTTAACGCTTTTCGGGGAAATTAAGGGTGGGTCCTGAGGGCGCAACAATAGTGTGCAAAATCAATCGGCTACCAGATCGATTAGCCACTTCGTTTCCCCATTTGTTCCGAAGGCGTGGCTAGCCGGGGAGGGGCGTTGCTCAATTTCACAAGCACCTCTCCGGAGGATGCCTTGTGCCGCCTTGACTCTGCGAAGCTGTGCGAGCTTAGAGCGCTGTTTGGTCGGGGATAGCGAAGCATGGAGACTTTGGTTTGGGATGTGACTGATCCTCGCGCCAAAAAGCCGACCTTGCAGGATTATCCAGGCGACTTGAGAGAGAAACTTGAAGCCTACCGCCTGCAGCAACGGAACATCAAAGACCTATACGCGAAGAAGTTGCTAGTCAGTCAGTGTTCTGCCTCCGAAAATTTGCGATCATCGGATCAGATTTCTGACCTGACGTCAAGAATATCACAAACCAGTATCATCACGATGCTGGGACGCCGACAAAGAACAACTCAAGATGCCGCCCGAAGTAGTTCCTCCTGGACCATTGCGGCCTCAAGTTCCTCGAGAACATGACGCTCGTCGTCGGTGCCGTGTGCCCTGATCAACGGCGCGCACTGTGCATGCTGGGCGGGGAGAGCCTCCGGACAATCTCGGTGAAACTGCCCAACCATGGCGTTCGGGATTTCCTTGGGGTGCCTCTTGCCGAAGTCGCAATGCATTATGGAACGATCCTCTTTTCGTCAGGTTTGCATGAACTTGCCATCGGCGCAAACTGCCGCAATGGTCGGCGTGACGCCTGTAATCTAAGAGTACAGCGCCCCTCTCAACCCCCGATGCCTATCCAAGGGCTACGTCCCGTGCTATTTTTTTGGAAACTTCCGAGGCGAAAGTCATGCGACAGCTGCTTGCATCTGTAGCGCTGATCCTTATGGCGACAATGGCCGCCGCGGGTAATAACTTGTTCGACGCCGTCGCAGACAACAATGTCGCCGCGGTCGAGGAGCTTCTTTCTGCGGGCGCTCCTGTTGATAGCCGGGCACGGGACCAAGCGACGCCTCTCATCAATGCCGCACTCGAATCTAAACTCGCCATAGCCGAATTGCTGATCGCCAAGGGTGCTGACGTCATGGCTCGGAATTCGGGCGGTTTCACGCCGCTCCACGCAGCCGCCTTCTCCGGCAGCTTGCCGATAAGCAAGTTGCTACTCCAAAATGGTGCGAAATTAGACGATGCGGCCAACAAATCGGGTGTGACGCCCTTAATGATAGCCGGCGAGGAAAACCACGTAGCTCTCGCCAGCTTTCTTCTGTCGCAGGGTGCGGACGTCGGACGTGCGGAGATTCACGGTTACACTCCCATCACGCGGGCGATCTGGAAGGGCAACACGGAAATCGTGCGGCTCTTCAAACAGCATGGCGCGCCTTGCCCTCCGGCGAGCCGCGTGGGCGAGAAAGAATACACGAAGTGTATGAAAATCCACGATTGACGCAGGAGGCTCGTATGGCAGTGATAAGAACCGGAGCGCGAGGCATTCGTCGCTTTGTGGCAGGCTTTGCCGTTACCTTGGCAGTGACTGTCAGTGGGTCAAATGCCTTCGCCGATGACTCGGTAAATACGGGGTACTTCGGCGGCGTGGCGATCATGGGATACGACACGGTCGCCTATTTCACCGATGGAAAAGCGACGAAGGGATCAGAGAAGTTTTCCTACGAGTGGCTGGGGACGCCGTGGTATTTCGCCAATGCGGAACACCGCGATATGTTTATCAGCGAACCGATCAAATACGCTCCTCAGTATGGCGGATATTGCGCTGGCGAGGTGGCCCTAGGGTCTGTCACAGTCAATACCGATCCAGAAGCGTTCAAGATTATCGACGGCAAGCTTTACTTGATCTACGACAAGGGATCGGCGGAGTCGTTTGCGGCCAATGCGGAAGTTGCAGTGCCGAAGGCGGACGCCAACTGGCCCAAGGTGGTAGCGGACCTCAGGCTGGACAATTACGAGTGATCCTAGGTGGGAGCGCCCCTATCTGACTGGCGAGAAGTGGAACACCTTCGTCGAATTTACGTAAACGTAGCTGCTTCCACCGGGAGAATTTGGACGTCTATAGACCGGGCCGCAATCTGCCTGCCCGAATGCATTTTCACTCTGTTCACAGAGCTTGTCGCGATCGACGAAAACCTTTTCGGTCAACATCTGCGTCGCCGTGCGGAATGCCGCCTTGCCGTCGGGTTCTATTTGCATCAGTGCCAGGCTGCTTGAGGGCTCAATCCTGCCCTTCAGGAGTTTCCCCATGACGGTGCTGGCAATTTCCTTACCGTTCAACCGATCCTTCTCGTCGCCCTTGAAGCCGAACGGCCATTCCGGCAGGCCGGCGTCGCGAAGTCCATCCAGGATAAACGCCAAATCGCGCTCGTTGCGGAAATGCGCATTGCTGATACGCCAACTCGCCAGGGAATCACGCCCTGCGAGAAGGCGGTTTCCTTCGGAGACAGCCGCACGAGCATCATCAACACGGCCCGCACGTTGATATGCCATGGCGAGAGGGGTAACCAGTTCGCCGTTACCGGGCGAAGCGTCTCGTGCTCGTTCAAAATTGTCGATGGCCTTCGCGCTATCGCGCAGAAGATAATAAACCAGGCCAGCAGTATATCGGTCAATGGCAGATAGGTTCGGCTCGTGTTTGAGCGCCGTCTCGACGGCCGCAGCCGCTTCGGTGTGATTGCCGCAGATCAAATGAACGTATGCGGATGCCATGTAAGCTTCGACATCAGCGGACCCAAGGGAAACTGCTTTCTGCGCCGAGGTGATCGCCTGATCGTAGCGGCGGTCCACAACCTGCATGACGGCAAGAACCGCGTATGGGGAGGAAAGACCGGGGTCGAGGGCTAAGGCCCGACTTGCCTTGTCGTACGCCCTTTTTCGCGCCAGCGCGCTCTGGAGGACGTCGTCGTAAGCGCTCCGCCAGACATAGGCGGTCGCGTGCGCATCGGCCGCGTAGGCCTCGGCGAAACCGGGGTCAAGCGCTTCCGCCTTGTCATACAACGCAAGCGCCTCAAGCATCCGGGAACGGCGGCCTGTCCGCGTCGCCTGCTCGGCACGAAGATAGTAGTCATATGCTTCGAGATTGGCGGTAGGCGGACGGGCTATTCGCTCGACCTCCGATTTGGTCAACGTCACTCCGAGCGCTTCGGCGATCTGTCGGCTTAGCTGATCCTGAAGAGCAATCACATCCGACGCGCTTCGGTTAAGTCTGTCGGCCCACAGGTGGTCGCCGCTTGCGGCATTGATCAGTTGCGCATTAACGCGGATTTGATCGCCAATCCGCTGCACGCTGCCCTCAACGATAAAGCGCACTCCGAGATCGCGCCCTATGTCGGACAAAACGCGTGGCTTGCCTTTGTATGCAAACACCGAATTTTGGGCGATGACGTCAAGGCCGGAAAGCCGCGCCAGATCGGTGATCAAGTTGTCGGTAACGCCGTCGGCGAAATAATCTTGGCCCGGATCGCCACTTAGATTTGCGAAGGGAAGCACAGCGACAGATGGACGTTGCGGCGAAAAAGGGCCTTGCCAGGCGAAGATGGTGGCGGTGGTCGCGACCATGACCATTGCGAACATAGCCAAGATGACGGCCCGCCGAAGATTCGGACGGGCCGCGACGACCTTGCCTGCCTCGGAGGGGGCCAGCAAAACGTGATACGCGCGAACCGGATCGGCTATGTTTTTCAGCCTCTGCTCACCGAGCGTAGAGAAGCCGACGTTGACCTTGTGTACCGCGTGGTCGAACGCAGTGCCGGATATCAAGACTCCGCCCGGCGTGGCGATACTTTGCAAGCGTGCAGCTATGTTGACGCCGTCGCCGTAGATATCATCGCCTTCGACGATGATGTCGCCGAGATTGACGCCGATGCGAAACCGAATACGCTTTGTCTCCGAGACGCCTTGGTCGTAGCTGGCCATTTTTCGCTGGATCACGGCGGCGCACTGAACGGCGTCCACTACACTTGCAAACTCAACCAAGGCTCCATCGCCCATGAGCTTTATGATCCGGCCGTGGAACTCCTCTATGGCTGGGTCAACCAACTCCCGGCGGCAGGCTTTCAACCGCTCCAGCGTGCCGCCTTCATCGTCGCCCATGAGGCGGCTGTAGCCGACCACATCGGCAGAAAGTATCGCTGTGAGCCGCCTCTCCATAATCTGCCCACCGTTCTTCCCACGCCCTAGGCGAGCGGTTATCTTAGAGCCCGATTTAAAAGTAGTTGAGCGATAACAGCAGGTTGTGATTCCCTTTTGGTGCTAAATCAAAATGGGGTTTCCGATGACCTGGACTGCTATCGCTCGGCGTGAGCATAACCGAGACGCGCTTCGTTTTCCAAGTGATTTGACGGACCGGGAATGGGGTTTTATCGAACCATTGATC
>NZ_JBFUFF010000154.1:0-10941 GCF_056403555.1 Rhizobium sp. P2_G2 | reverse complement strand
GCACCGAGGCGGGCAACAGGAAGCGGTGATCCGGCCCGGCGGCCAGCCGGATCAAATGCGGCACGATGATGCCGACAAAGACGATACCGCCGGAAAAAGCGACGGAGACGCCGGTGGCCGCCGCGACCATGACGATCGCCACGCGCTTGAACGCCTCCACAGGGACGCCCATGTGGAAAGCCGCCGCCTCGCCCAGCGTGAAGGCGTTGAGCCCGCGACTGAGGAACGGCACGACCGCGAGGCACGGAAGAACAACGAGCCCGGCGATCGCCGCCTTCTCCCAGGTCGAGCCGGCGAGCGAGCCGAGGCTCCAGAAGGTGATGTCGCGCAACTGTTTGTCGTCGGCCATGTAGATGAGCAGGCCGGTCAGCGCCATGGCCAGAGCGGCGACTGCAATGCCGGCGATCAGCAACGTGCCGATCTGCGTCTCGCCATCGCGCGACGCGAGTTTATAGAGCGCGAACGTCACCATGAGCCCGCCGAGAAAAGCGGCGGTCGGCAATGAGAAGATGCCGAGCAGGGCTGTGAAAGGCGCCAACAGGGTATGGCCGAAAACGATCCAGAACACGGCGCCGAGGCTGGCGCCGGCCGAAACGCCGACGACGCCGGGATCGGCGAGCGGATTGCGGAACAGGCCCTGCATCGCCGCACCGGAGACGGCGAGGGCAGCACCCGTCAGAAAGCCGAGCACCGCGCGCGGCAGGCGGATATCGATGATCACCACCTTGTCGCGCAGCAGCATGGCAGGATCGTCAGGCGCCGAGACATAGGAACGCAGCACGTTGAATGCAGAGGCAGTGCTCGCGCCCGTCATCACCGAAACGACCAGCAGAACCAGGGCAAGCAAGCCGAGCAGAAGCAGGCCGATATGATAGCCCGTACGCGACCACAGCATCCTGGTTGGTGATCGATCGGGGCGGGTCAAAGCCTGGTCGCCGGCCTGCATTCCCAAAGCCATGTCAGCCGCCGTAGAGTAAGCGGGACAGGTCGCGGATCGCTTCGGCGGTGCGCGGACCGAAACCAAGCAGTGTCATGCTGTTCATGCGGATCAGCGCCTTGTTCCTGCCGGCCGGTGTGAGCGCAATCGCTGGATTGGCCAGAACCTCCGCGTTGGTGGACATTGTCGGGCCGCCTTGATCCATCATCAGGATGATATCCGGCCTGGCGTCGATGACTGCCTCGTCGTTCAACGGCTTGTAGCCCTGGAAACCTGCCGCGACATTGATGGCGCCGGCCAGCTTGAGGATGCCGGCGGCGGCTGTGTGATCACCCGCTGCCATGATCTTGCCGTTGCTGATGGTGAGGACGAAGAGGACGCGCTTGCGCTTGTCCTGCGGGATTTTGGCGCTTGCCTTGACGGCCTCGTCGACATCCGCGCCGACCTTGGCAGCAAGTTCATCGGCCTTGGCTTCGACATTCAACGCCTTGCCCACCGCCTTGATCTTGGCGAGGATCGCATCGCGATCATAGCCTTCTGGAATGGTGGTGACAGGCACATCCGCCCTGGTCAGCACGTCGATGGCCGTCTGCGGCCCGGAACCGTCGATCATCAGAATCGCCGATGGATTGACCGACAGCACGCCTTCCGGCGACAACGCGCGCATATAGCCGATATCCGGCAGCTTATTGACTGCGGCCGGATAATAGCTGGTCGTATCGCGCGCGATGACCTTGTCGCCCAGGCCGAGGTCGTAGACGATCTCGGTGACGGCGCCGCCAATGGTGACGAGGCGGGAGACGTCGAGCACCTTCGCTGCATCGGCCCTGGCAGGGGAGAAGCCAATAGTCGAGACTACCGCCAGCGCAAGCAAGGTGCGGTGGCTGATATCAAAAATGTGGCGCATCGGCTTTCCTCAGGCGGCTTCGGCGTTCTCTGCAGTCGGCAGACCCTCGACCAGCGTGCGCCATGCCGGCATTTCGACATTGCCTTCCTTGCGCTTGCCGAAGAACTGAATGATCATTTCGCCATCGCGGCCATAGGCTTCGAGCGAGGTGACATGGCCGTCCTTGGTCGGCTTGCGCACCGCCCAGGTCTCGGCGATGTGGTCGACGCGCAGATGCAGATGGAAGGTCGGGTCCATGATGTTGAGCCAGGGGCCTATCGGCTGCACTGCGTGGATCGGGCCGGTATGGATCTGCACGATGCCCCGGTTGGCGACGAAGCACATGAGGTTCATCTGGGTCTCGACCGAGCGCTTGAACAGCGCTTCCATGCTGCCGGAGGAGAGTTTCCAGGCGAAGTCGTCGCCGACGGAACGCACTGCCGCCTGGCGGTCGATGTCGAGCTTCTTCAGCATGCCGAAGAATTCATGCGTGTCGGTCATCCTGCTCCAGGCGTCGCGCAGCTCGGCGACATCGAAGCCTTCGGTACGGCCGGAAGCTGCCGGATTGAAACTCTCGCCGGCAAAATCCTGGCTCTGATCCTCGAGCCGGAAATCAGCGACTATTCTGTCATAGGCTTCGAGATTGGACGCCGGGCGCAGATGCACCTTGTGGATCGCCTCTCCCGATTTATCGAAATATTGCAGGCTGCGGCGGACAGTCTCGCCATCCGTCTTGGTGACGGCGAAGGCATGTGCCCAGACGCGGTTGAACACCCTGAGATCGATGTTCTCGCCGAGCGTCAGTGAGGTCATCTCGCCGATCTGAATATTCTCGTAGACACCAATCTTCTCGTGCACGGCGCTTTCGTTGCGGCTGAGCGCCATGACTTCGCCGAGCTCGGGCGCACGCTCGAGCAAGCGATTGGGGTCGGCGTCGATGCGGCTGACGGAAATGCCGCATTCGGCGGCAACGAGTGCCGCTTCGGAAATGCCCAGATTGGCGGCGATGTCACGCTCGCGCAGCTTCGGATTGTCGGCGCGATAGGCGCGGATATCCGCCGGGGTCGGAGCTTTGGTCTCGGTCATCGTCTCGTCCTGTCTTTCGTCGTGTGCCAGATCATTTGTTGAGAATAAGCTTACCCTGCCGGGTGATCTTCATCCGATAGGCTGCGCCCGCATGGTGAATGACGATCTCGCGGCGTCCGGCAAAGAGTGTCTCCGTATCGTATTGCGGCAGCTTTTCAGTCGACGGGGCGGCATTGGGCTCAACCGTTGCTTCATCGTCGTCCTTGCCCACGTCCATCACTTTAGCCGCACCGCTGAATTGTCCAAAACCCGTTTTCATAGTTGACTTCGTTACTCATATTTTCTTATTGACGCAATACCAGTGTTAAAAAGTCAACTTTAAATTTTCGGCATGCGCTTGCAGGCATAAACTTGCGACAAGCATGCGACGAGGCATGATGACGAAAACCGCCGGCAAGCTCGTCAGCCTGACGGAATTGCGGTTCAGGCCGGCCAATTCCAATGACGCCGCGCGCGCCGTGATCGCGCATCATTTCGCCGAAGTGCCGCATTGTGCTTTCGCCAGGGACGACGGGATCTCACCCTATCTTGGCTCAGAGACCGGAATGGGCGCCTTTCCCGGCGCGCCTGATGTCAGCGAACCAGATAACACTGACATACCCGCAATCCAGACGGAAGCGCCTGAGATGAATGGCAGCTTGCGGCGCAGGCTCATGCGCGCGGGTTTCGCGCTTTCTGTCTTCCTGCACGGTGCCTTGGCTGTCGCGGTCGGCATTGCGACGCTCACGGTGCCGGAAGACCCTCCCCAGGAAGAAGGTATGATGTCCGTGGCGCTTGTGACGCAGGGCGACGTCGAAGCCCACATTGCGGGAGCGGAAGAGGATGTTGCGAGGCCCAAAAAGCCCGCGGAGGCTGCGACCAAGCCGATCGAGAAACCGGTGACGGATGCCAAGTCGGCCGACCCGGTGAAGCCGGTTAAAAAAGTTGGCGCGCTACCCACCCTGCCAAACATCCTGACCGAGGACAGTAAGACAGAGACGGAAGCTGTTTCGCCCGACGAACCGGCAGAACAGAAACCGGACCCGATCATCGAAAAACCGGTCGAGCCGAAGCCGATAGAGAAGCGACCGGACGAGAAGCAAAGGCCGGTTGAAAAGAAAGTCGAGCCAATCGTCGAACAGCACCTGGTGCAGCCTGTCGAACAGAAAACGACTGAGAGGCAAGAAGAAAAGCCGGCCGAGGAAAAGCGTGTGGAGACGCAGTTGAAGGAGGAGCCCAAACCCGCTGAGAAGAAGAAGGACGAAAAAGAGAAGCCGGAGCCAGAAAAGAAAGAACTGAAGAAAAAGCCGACGGAGCGGCAAAACCGCCAGGAAAACCATGGCAATCGTGGCGAACAGCAAAATGAACGCCACAAAGGCGATGCCGAGGCGAAGGACAAGGGTCCCGCATCGACCAGTTCCAAGGGTGCGTCCAAAAAGCCCGAGACCGGCAATGCGGCCGAGACAAATTATCGAGGTCTGGTTAGCAGAAAGCTATCACGCGCCAAGGGGCGTATGCCCTCGCCTGCCAACGGGAAATTGTGGGTGACATTCACGGTTCTGTCGGATGGTTCCATTTCGGGACTATCGGTGACTAGGAGCTCGGGCAAGCCGGCTGTCGATGCAATAGCGTTGAAGATCGTGCGCGCGGCATCGCCCTTCCCGCCCATACCGGCGGAAGCTGGCCGGAAAAGTTGGAAAATGACCRTTCCCATGACATTCAGGGGCGGCTGATATTCGCTTTATTTATTTTAGGCCAGCCACAGGGTTAACAGAGAGCTTCAATGTCCGGGCAAATTCGATAGAAAACTATACTTATTCATTAACCTATTGATTTAGCTTATTCTTATACCCTTTTCTCTATTGTCTGTGCCAATCCGGAATAACGGCCGGAAACGAAAAGCCGACAAGAAGGGAATATGGGGATGAACGATACCATTCGCACTCTTTTGAAGAAGCATGCAGGCCTGCCGGTCAATGTCGACGACCTCGCCGACAGCGCCGACCTTTATGCAGCAGGCCTTTCCTCCTTTGCCTCCGTACAGGTGATGCTCGCGCTGGAAGAGAATTTCGATATCGAATTCCCGGACAGCCTGCTGAACCGCAAATCCTTCCAGAGCATTGAAGCTATCGCACGCAGCGTCGCGTCCATCCTCCAGGATAGAAAGGTCGCCTGATGAACATTCCCGTCAACCTGGCGGTGGGCAGCCTGAATGAGCGAGCCCAGCGCGTCGCCGCCGTCGCCAAGGCCTGTGCCGACAGCGTCGACAAAACTGGCGCCTTTCCCGAAGACGCTGTCAACGCGTTGAAAGCCGAACGGCTGCTGTCGATCCAGATCCCTGCCGAATTGGGCGGTGAAGGCGCGTCCACCGGCGAGATCGCCGAATTGTGCTCGATCATCGGCCAGGCCTGCGCGTCCAGCGCGATGATCTTTGCCATGCATCACATCAAGCTTTCGAGCCTGGTCGAGCACGGCATGCAGAGCGCCTGGCACCGCGACTTCATGCGCCGCGTCGTGTCCGAACAGTTGCTGCTCGGCTCGGCCACGACCGAAGGCGGCATCGGCGGCAATTTGCGCAATTCGATCTGCGCCATCGAGGTCGAAGGCGACACCTGCCGGCTGACCAAGGACGCGACTGTGATCTCCTATGGCGCCCGCGCCGATGCGATCCTGATCACATCCCGCGCCCATAAGGACGCAGCGTCGACCGACCAGGTGATGACCGTCTTCCTCAGGGATCAGTATTCGCTGGTCAAGACACAGGAATGGGACACGCTCGGCATGCGCGGCACCTGTTCCGAGGGTTTTTTGTTCACCGGCGAGGCGCCGGCCGTCCAGATCTTCCCGAAACCGTTCGCGGAGATCGCGGCGCAGTCGATGCTCGCCAACAGCCATATCCTTTGGAGCGGCGTCTGGTACGGGATTGCCGTCGATGCCGTACATCGCGCCCAGGCCTTCGTCCGCGCCGCCGCCAAGAAGACGCCGGGCGTCATCCCGCCGGGCGCCATTCGCCTCGCGGAAGTCTCCAACCTGCTGCAGATGATGAAGTCCAACGTCGTGGCCGCGATCAAGGCCTATCAGGACGCCAAGCAGGATGAAGAAAAGCTCTCTTCCGTCGCCTTCGCCGTGGCGATGAACAACGTCAAGATCGCTTCATCGGAAACGATCCTCACCATTATCAACCATGCCATGCTGATCGTCGGCATCATGGGATACAAGAACGGCACGCCGTTCAGCCTCGGTCGTCACCTGCGTGACGCCCATTCCGCCCAGCTGATGATTTCCAACGACCGAATCCTCGGCAATACGTCCAGCATGCTCCTGATCCACCGCCAGGACACCAGCTTATTGGGGTAATTACTATGGATATGCAGGTTTCTTTTCTCGACCGGCTGTTTGACTCCGGTCTGCTCATCGACACCGGCGTCGACGGTCTCTATGGCCGCTCCGGCGAATTCGAGGGCGTCATCGCGGCTTTCGAGCGACTGATCGACACGATCGGTGGCGGCGACGGCGCCGAAGCCATCCGCTTCCCGCCGGGCATGAACATGGCCTATTTCGAAAAGGCCGGTTACATGAAGAGCTTTCCGCAGCTCGCCGGCACCGTGCACTCGTTTTGCGGCAACGATCACGACCATATGAGCCTGCTGAAATGTATGGAGGAAGGCGGCGACTGGACCAAGACCCAGCAAGCCACCGACATCGCGCTGACGCCGGCCGCCTGCTATCCGCTCTATCCGACCGTCGCCAAGCGCGGTCCGATCGCCATGAAGGGCGGCCTTTACGACCTGCAGTCCTACTGCTTCCGCCATGAGCCGTCGAAGGAGCCGACGCGCCAGCAGATGTTCCGCATGCGCGAATATGTCTGCATGGGCACCGAGGCGCACGTCACCGACTTCCGCCAGACCTGGATGGATCGCGGCGTCGCGATGATGAAGTCGATCGGCCTCGATGTCGAAATCGACGTTGCCAACGACCCGTTCTTCGGTCGCGCCGGCCGGATGATGGCCAACAATCAGCGCGACCAGAACCTGAAGTTCGAACTGCTGATCCCGGTCAACTCGGCGGCCAGCAAAACGGCCTGCATGAGCTTCAACTATCATCAGGACGCCTTCGGGCTGAAATGGGGTCTCGACCTCGAAGACGGCTCGGTGGCTCATACCGCCTGCGTCGGCTTCGGCCTGGAACGCATTGCGCTGGCGCTGTTCGCCGCCCATGGCCTCGACACCAAGGCCTGGCCGGAACACGTCAAGAAGACGCTCTGGGGCTGAACCATGCCTTCTGCCGTCTTCCCGAAACTCGTGCCGCAGCACTACCTGTCGCATCCGCTCCATGACCCGGAGCGGATCTGGCCGGAGACCAACTGCTATGTCGATCTCTGGATCGAAGTGCTGAACGCGCTCCGGCTGCCGCCGGAGGCGATGCTCGGCTTCACGCTGACGCAGGATTTCGAGGGCGACCAGTTCACCTTCTTCAAAGTGCCGCTGGAGGATCTCGAAAGCCTGTACGACATCCGCGTCACGGAACTGGCGATCTTCGACAAGGTCGAAGATCATGTGAGCCAGCAGATCGCCCGCGGCCGACTCTGCCTGCTCGAAATGGACAGTTTCTTCATGCCCGATACCCAGGGCGTGGGCTATCGCAACGAGCACGGCAAGACGACGATCGGCATCAACCGCCTGTCCGAGAAGGACAAGGAGCTCGACTATTTCCACAATGGCGGCTTCTACCGGCTGTCGGGCGAGGATTTCGACGGCGTGTTCGGCCGGTTCTATCCGGAAGGCTCGCCGCCATTCCTGCCCTATACGGAATTCGTCAAGTTCCCCGAGTCCCTGCCGGGCAAGGGCCATATGCGGGCACAGGCCCGGGCGCTGCTGGAGCGGCATCTGTCGCGCATGCCGCGTGCCAATCCGGTGGCGGCGTTCGCGCGTGAATTTCCGATGCAGGTCAGCGCCATCGCCGACCGGCCGTTCAGCTTCTTCCACAAATATGCGTTCAATACGCTGAGGCAGCTGGGCGCGAATTTCGAACTCGCCGCCAGCCATTTCCGCTGGCTGTCTGATGATGCCGAATTCGAGGAGGCGGCAAAGTCGGCGCTGGTCATTGCCAACACGGCCAAGACGGCGCAGTTCCAGCTCGCCCGGGCGTTGACGCGCAAGAAGTTCGATGCGCTTGGCTCGGTGCTCGATCCGGCGGTCGAAGGCTGGGAGAAGGTGGCAACTATTCTGCAGGCCCGAATCAGCTAACAGTTTGCCAAAACGCGCTGTTACTATTTGGGGCAAGGCATGAACACGACGCCATCGGCACTTTCGACACGGCATTCGCTGGCCGGCGACTGGGCCATGGTGATCTCCGAGGCCGGCGCCTATGCGACGCCGGCCGATATTCCCGAACGCGTGCACTCCATCGCAGCACCGGTACCGGGAACGGTGGCCGCGGCGCTGGAACGCGCCGACCAATTCGACCGCACCGATCCTGTCGGCCTGAATGACCGTGATTACTGGTATCTCGCGGTGCTGGAGGAACAGACGCCCGGTCCGGCGCGGATCGAGTTCGGCGGCCTTGCCACCATCGCCGAAGTCTATCTCAACGACGAAAAGATCCTCGACAGCAAGAGCCAGTTCATCCCCTATGACGTGCCGGTCACCTTAAGGGGCACGGACCGGCTGGCGATCTGTTTTCGCGCGCTCAATCCGCATCTCAAGATCGCCGGCCCGCGCGCCCGATGGCGGCCGCAGATGATTACACCACCAACCATGCGGCTCGTGCGCGCCACGCTGCTCGGCCACATGCCGGGCTGGTGTCCGAATGTCGAGGCGATCGGTCCTTTCCGGCCGATCCATCTGATCCGCGAAGGCGCGGTCGACATAGATGATGTCCGCATCAATGCGGCGCTGGACATGGACGGGATCGGCGTACTCGACGTCTCGTTCCGGTTCTCAGGCCAGGCGCGAGACCTCCGGGTCGCCTGCGCCGGCCAGACCGTTCCCGTGATGATTTCCGCCGATGGCCACTTGCGGGCGAAGCTGACGCTCGACACCGTCGGGCCCTGGTGGCCGCATACACATGGTGAGCAGCCGCTCTACGGCGTCGAACTCATCGTCGACGGCGTCAACCACATGATCGGACGCACCGGTTTCCGTAACATCTCGCTGGACCGCGGCGTTGACGGCAAGGGATTTACCATCGAGATCAACGCGCTGCCGGTCTTCTGCCGCGGCGCTGTCTGGACCAATGCCGATATCCTCCGCCTGCCCGGTGGTCGAGAGGATTATCGCCCGTGGCTGGAGCGCGCCCGCGATGCCGGCATGAACATGATCCGCATCGGCGGCACTATGACCTATGAGAGCCGCGATTTCTTCGACCTCTGTGACGAACTCGGCCTGATGGTCTGGCAGGATTTCATGTTCGCCAATTTCGACTATCCGGTCACCGATGCCGAATTTGTCGAACTGGTCAGGCAGGAGGCTGCCGATCTCTTGAAATCGCAGCAGGGCTCGCCGTCGCTGACCGTGCTGTGCGGTGGTTCGGAAATGTTCCAGCAGGCGGCGATGCTCGGCCTGCCGAAGAAAATGTGGGGCGGGCCGCTCACCGATGACATCCTGCCGGCGGCCTATGAAGGATGGCGACCGGATGTGATCTATGTGCCGAATTCACCCTTCGGCGGTGCCATGCCCTTCTCGCCCAACGAAGCTGTCACGCATTATTATGGCGTCGGCGCCTATTGCCGGCCGCTCGACGATGCGCGCCACGCCAATGTCCGCTTTGCCGCGGAAAGCCTCGCTTTCGCGCATGTGCCGGAACAGGTGACACTCGACGAGCATCTGCCGGTGCCGGCGGTCCACGATCCCCGCTGGAAGGCCCGCGTGCCGCGCGACCGCAACGCCTCCTGGGATTTTGAAGACATCCGCGACCACTATCTGCAGGAGCTTTATGGCCTCGACCCGGCGCGGCTGCGCCGTGAGGATCCTGCCCGCTACCTGGATTTTTCGCGCGCTGTCACCGCAGAGGTCGTCGAAGCAACCTATGCCGAGTTCCGTCGGCCCAACTCCGGCACGGGCGGCGCGCTGGTCTGGACGCTGCAGGATCTTTTACCCGGCCCCGGCTGGGGCGTGATCGATTCGACCGGGTTGCCAAAGCCAGTCTGGCATGGCTTACGGCGCGCCTTCCGGCCGGTGCAGGTTCTGCTCAGCGACGAAGGCACGAACGGCCTCTACGCGCATCTGATCAACGAGACCAACCGTAACCTGGCGCTGACACTCAGTGTTACCTGTCTCAGGGATGGCGCGACGCCGGTGGTTTCCGGCACGCGCGATATCGAACTCGTGGCGCGGAGCGAAGCGAGCTTCGCCGCGACCGATCTGTTCGGCGCCTTTTTCGACACGACCTATGCCTTCCGCTTCGGCCCTCCGTCGCATGATGTCACCGTGGCAAGTTTGGTCGACCGGGCCAGCGGCCGCGAAATCGCCTCAGCCTTCCATTTCCCACGGGGTCGCATGGCCGCGCTCCACCCGGCTGTCATCACCGCCAGCCTGCAGCGGGAGGGCGGCGATTGGGTCGCCAGCCTGTCCACGGACCGGCTGGCACAGTCGGTACAGATCGCCACTCCAGGCTGGATGCCAGCCGACAATTGGTTCCATCTCGCGCCCGGCCGCGAAAAAAAGATCAGGATCAGCACTTTTTCCGCTGCCGTTAACAATAAACTCGAGGGGACTATCCGTCATCTAGGGGCAAGCATGATCGTCAATATCTAGAGAGACCGCGATTGCAGCCAAAAACCCGGACATCAAGGTCCCTGGTCACAGTTCGGCAGTGTTTTGCCTTAGAGCGTGTCGCATCTATTTGGAGCCATTCTGCCGGGACGGATTTTCGTCAGGACCAAGGCGATGGCCGAACGGCGGTACATAGAGTACCGTCGAGGCCATCGCCGCAGGAACTGGCGGAAAGACGCCCGGCCCACCAGGCGCGCCGCTTCGCCCAAGCGAAGCGGGAAAAGCGCCCGGCGATTCAAGAGTCTTGCAGATTTGCCTTGCAAATCTGCGGGGAGGTTGGC
>NZ_JBFUFF010000153.1:0-11131 GCF_056403555.1 Rhizobium sp. P2_G2 | reverse complement strand
GGAAAAGCCCTCGGCCTTCACGTCGTCGAGGAACTTGTCGAAATTACAGAACGGATCGGTGCCGTTGACGCCGGCCAACACCGGCGTGTGCTTCACCACCGGCAGGATTTCGCGGGCCATGTCCATGACGATCTCGTTGGCATTGCCATAGGCGAGCAGGCCGGAGAGCGAGCCGCGGCCGGCCATGCGGTAGCGGCCGGAATTGTAGATGACGATCAGGTCGATACCGCCATTTTCCTCGCACTTGGCTGACAGCCCCGTGCCGGCGCCGCCGCCGACGATGGGGATGCGTCTGGCCTTCATCTCCTGGAATTTTTCGAGCAGGGCTTTGCGTTCGAAACGGGGCATCAGGCTCTCCTCAGAGCTTTCGGCATGATGGAATGAAAAGTGTCGACAAGGCGGGTGACGAAGGTCTCATCGTTGATATTGGCACGGACGCGTTCGACCTGCCGCTGCGGGCTGGTGCGGACCGTCCGTTCAATGGCTTCGAAGAGGGCATTGTCGGCTTCGGGGTCCCAGAACTGGCCGCCAGCCGCATCGAGCATCGAGACGCCGCCTTCGGGCAGCAGGAAGCGGACAGGACCGTTCATCTCGTTGAGCCGCGCGCCGATCCATTCGCCCATGGCACGGTTTTCGTCAGGGGTCGTGCGCATCAGGGTGACGGTCGGATTGTGGATGACGAATTTGCGGCTCTTGAACTTGTCCGGCACGGTGTCGCGCGGGCCGAAATTGACCATGTCGAGTGCGCCGACCGAGCCGACATAGGGCAGGCCGGTGCGGATCGGGGCACCGAACCGGTCCTTGTCGGCAGCGAAGACGCCGCCGACCAGCATGTCGGCCACTTCCGTCGTGGTGATGTCGAGGAAGCCGGCGAGCAGGCGGGAGTCGCCCAGTTTCTCCATCGCCCGGCCACCGGTGCCGGTGGCGTGGAAGACCAGGCAGTCATATTCGCCATCGAGCTTCTTGGTCACGGCCTGTACACAGGGCGTGGTAACGCCGAACATGGTGATGCCGATGGCTGGCCGCGCCAGCCTGCGCTTGGCCTCCCAGGCTTCTGCAGTCGGAAGCTGCGCCACCATGCCGGCCATGGCATGGGCGGCGTTGCCGAGCACCTGTTCGGTGATGGAGTTGAGGCCCTGCACATCGGCGACGGAGTTGAACATCATGATATCGGCAGCGCCGACATAGCGGCTGATCTCGCCTGACGTGACTGTCGAAACCATGATCTTGGGGATGCCGACCGGCAGCGCCCGCATGCCTGCGGTTGCCAGCACCGTACCGCCTGAACCGCCGGCGGAAATGACGCCGCCGATGCCGGGTTCGCGGGAGATCCAGCGGGCAAACGCATCTGCCATGGCGGTCACCGACTGGCCGCGGTCGTTGGAAAAGACAGCCGATGTGCCCTGCGGATGCATGCTTGCGACCTGCAATGCGCTGACTTCGGCGATCGACGGTTTGCTGGAGGTCGAGAGGTCGACGGTGCGGGTGTGCATGCCGAGGGCGCGAAGCCGCTCGACGATGTAGCGCAGTTCGCGGCCTTTGGTGTCGAAGGTGCCRGCGACTAGGATGGTGCGGCCGAGGCGTTCGCTGAACGGTATCTGGAAGATGTGATTGTCGTCGGGTTGTGGTTTGGTCTCGGCGACGATCTCCTGCCTGAGCGAGGTCGCGGGCAGGTTCCAGCGGTTGGGCAGCGCCGTGACAGGCCGATAGACGCCGTCCACCGGCTCGGCGGTTTCGCCATTGCCGCGCGAGACGGCGTAGACCCGCGTCAGCTGCTCCTCCGCCTGCTTGATCTCGGCGGGGGCGGGCTCCTCCTCGGCATGGCGGCCGACACCGAGCAGGCGTTGTTGAAGTTCGCGGTCATTGGCGAGCGTCATGGCGTCCATCAGCCGGTTGATGCGACCGTTGACCATGATCGCCACCTTATCGGCGACGGCGGTGGCGACGCCGATATTCTGCTCGATGACGAGAATGCTCATCTCGCCTTCCTCGGCGAGCGTCACCAGCATGCGCTCGACCTGCTGGACAATCACCGGCGCCAGGCCTTCGGTCGGCTCGTCCATGACCAGGAGTTTCGGGTCGGAAAGCAGGCCGCGCGAGATCGCCAGCATCTGCTGTTCGCCGCCGGAGAGTTGCGAGCCGCCATTCGAGCGGCGTTCGGCAAGGCGCGGAAACGTCTGGTAGATGCGCTCGACCGTCCAGGACGCATCGCGCCGATTGCTTGCGATCAGGCGCAGGTGTTCATCGACAGTCAGGCTTGCCCAGGTTCGGCGACCCTGGGGCACATAGGCGATGCCGAGGCGGTGGATTTCGTGTGGTTCGAGGCCGGATATCTCGCGGCCGTTGAAGCGGATCGAGCCGCCGCGCGCGCGTTTCAGCCCGGTGATCGTGTTGCAGAGGGTGGTCTTGCCCATGCCGTTGCGGCCGACGACGGAGAGCACGCCGGCATCCAGCGTCAGCGACACGCCCTGCAAAGCGTGGCTTTCGCCATAGTAGACTTGCAGGTCGTCGACTTTCAGGACCGGCTTGGCGCTGCGTTCGCTACGGTCAGCCATGCTTGCCTCCGAGGTAGATTTCCTGCACTTCCGGGTCGCTTTCGATCTGGCTCGGCGTGCCTTCCTTGAAGAGCTTGCCATTGTGCATCATCGACACGTATTCTGAGACGCGCAATGCAACGTCGAGATCGTGCTCGATGATGATGTAGCCGATATGTTTCGGCAGGGCATTGAGGATGGCGATCAGGTCGCGGCGCTCGGTGGGTGAGAGACCGGCGGCGGGTTCGTCGAACAGGATGAAGCGTGGCGCGCCGGCGAGCGCCATGGCGATTTCGAGCTGGCGCTGCTGGCCGTGGCTGAGTTCGGCGACCCTGGTGTCACGCAAGGTTTCGAGATGGACGGCCTGCAGGATGGAGATCGCCTGCGCCATGTTGACGTCGCGGTCATCAGGCCGGACCAGCGAAAAACGTTTGCGCGACACGCCGCGGCAGGAGAGAAAGATGTTTTCCAGCACGGTCAGCCCGCCGAAGAGCTGCGAGATCTGGTAGGTGCGACGCAGGCCTCGCCGGATGCGCTCATGCGGCGGCAGATCGGTGATGTCCTCGCCGAAGAAGCGGATCGAGCCTTTCGTCGGCAGGAAATCGCCGGTGATGGCGTTGAACAGCGTGGTCTTGCCGGCGCCATTGGAGCCTAGGATCGCGCGCCGTTCGCCGGCCGCGATCCTCATGTTTATGCCCGAAAGGGCCACCAGCGCCCCGAAATGACGCGCGATGTCGCTGAGTTCCAGCGCATGGGCGCCGGTATCCTGCAAACGCGGTACAGCATTGCTTTCGACCACTGGCGGCATCCTTAAATGCAGATCACGGGCAGCTTGGATTGTCGCGGCCAACGGTGCCGAGTGCCAGGAAATCCTTTTCGGGAATGCCGAGCGTCTGGTTGACCTGCGGCACGACCTTGACGAGCTTGTTGAGCAGCGTGCCATCCGGTGCAGCGCTCACTTCCGTCAGGAAGATGTCGGCGATCGCCTGACGGTTCTTGTCGAGCGAGACCTTGCCGGTCGGCGTGTCGAAGGAGAGGCCGGAGAGCGCATCACGCAGCTTTTTGCCGCCATCCGAGACATCACCGCCGACCTTGTCGAGCGCCAGCAGGGCTGCCTTCATGTTGATGTAATAACCATGCGCGAAGAGCGACGGGGACGGGAAGGCGCCCGGCTGCTTCTTATAGGCAGCGGAGAAATCCTTCCAGGACTGCGCGTCGTTGGTGTCGGCCGTTGGGCCGGCAGACGGTGTGCCGACCAGCACGTCACGCAGCTTGCCCTTGGAGGTGAGCACGGTCTGGTCGACGGTGATCGAGCCGCCGATCAGCGGCGCGGTGCCGCCGGCCTGCTGGTACTGGGTCAGGAAGTTGACCGCATCGGCGCCGCCGAGCGCGACATAGATGGCATCGACATCCTCAGGAATAGCGGCGATGACAGACGAAAAGTCCTTATTGCCGATCGGCACCCAGGATTTTGACGGCACATGGCCGCCGGCCTTGCAGAACTCGGCCATGAAGCCGAACACCTGCGTGTAGGGGAAGGAATAGTCTTCCGCCACGGTGGCGACCTTCTTGTAG
The DNA here is from genome assembly GCF_056403555.1 of Rhizobium sp. P2_G2. Taxonomy (NCBI): domain Bacteria; kingdom Pseudomonadati; phylum Pseudomonadota; class Alphaproteobacteria; order Hyphomicrobiales; family Rhizobiaceae; genus Rhizobium; species Rhizobium sp. P2_G2. The sequence continues at coordinate 7,022 of NZ_JBFUFF010000153.1, read as the reverse complement.
TGCTTGTCGTTGAAGGCATAGGTGCCGAGACCGGCCATCCATTGCGCGCCATCGGTCGAGAACCGGAAGAAGTTGGGGGCCGGGTCGCGCAGCGTCGTATCCTGGGCCGCCGACGTGCCGTTGATGAAGGTCACGTCCGGCTTGGTCTTGGCATATTCCTTGACGGCCAGGCCTTCGTCGCCCGAGAGCGGGCCGATGACGACCTTGACGCCGTCCTGCTCGACCAGCTTGCGGATCGCACGCGCCGCACTATCCGGCGAGGCGTCGGACGAGCCCTTGATGATCTCGATCTTCTTGCCGGCGACCATGCCCTTGAATTCTTCGATCGCCGTCATTGCGCCGCGTTCGCCGTCTTCGCCGAGCACGGTAAAGGGGCCTTCGAACGTGGCCAGAAGGCCGATCTTGATCGTGTCCTCGGCGAATGCGAGACCTGGTGCTACGAGGCCGGTCGCGACCGCCATTGCCAGAAGTGTACGCCTGTATATCCGCATTATTTCCTCCCTTGGTTTCATTCGGATACGCTTAGCCGTCCGGCTAGTGACCGGATCGGAGAGATTCCTGCGTCATCCGGGGGCCGAATTTCCTCCACAGCCCCAGAATGCCGTCAGGCGAGACGAAGACGATCAATAGAAAGACAAGTCCGATCAGTGTGTTGAAACGTTCCGCGCCGACGATGTCGATCGCGAATGTCTGCAGCAGCGTGACGACGACGGCGCCGATGAATGGGCCGATCGGATGGCGGATGCCGCCGATGACGGCAATGATCAGCACGTCGATTGCGGCACCGACGTCGATCGTGCCGGGCGAGATGCGGCCGTTGAACCAGACCAGCAAGACGCCGCCAAGACCGGCAATGATGCCCGCCAGGAACCAGGCGAACACTTTGTGGGCCGTTACGTCGTAGCCGATGGCGCGCATGCGGCGCGGGTTGTCGCGCGTTGCCTGCAGCGTCAGCCCGAACGTGCTGCTGCGACCGTAAAGCACGGCGATGTAGGCGAGTGCAGCCACGCCCAGGCAGAGATAGTAGAAGGGCGTGGGATCGCGCCAGTAGACGCCCCAGAAGTTTGGCGCCTTGATGCCGGAAAAGCCGGAATGGCCGTTGAAGATCGAATAGTTCTGCTGGGCGAAGTAGAACATGGCCGTGGCGATCGCCAGCGTGATCATGATCGTGTAGATGCCGGTGGTACGCACCGAGATCCAGCCGATCAGCGCCGAGACGATTGCGGAAAACAGCACGGCGATCGGCGCCACGATCCACCAGGGCCAGCCGAAGCCGAGCACGCCGGTATTGTTGGCGCCGAACACGGCCACGGTATAGCAGGCGATGCCGGCGACCGTGACCTGGGCGAGGCTGATCATGCCGCCATAGCCGGCCAGCATCATCAGCGACAGGGCCATCAGACCATAGATCAGCGAGAAGGCGCCGATCTGGGTGAGGAAGAAGTCCGAGGCCACGGCAGGATACACCAGCACCGCGACCGCGAGCAGGATATGGCCGATACCGATGCGATCGAGCCAGATCGGCTGCTGGGCGTCGCGCTGGTCCAGAAAACGATCGGTCATCGCGCCTTCCCCATAATGCCCTGCGGCCGGATGGCGAGCGTGACCACCATGATGACGAAAGTCAGCACGACGCCGTAGGTGGGAAAATAGACAAGCCCGATCTGCTCAGCGAGGCCGATCAGCAGCGCGCCGATCGCAGCACCGGTGATCGAACCCATGCCGCCGACGATGACGACGACGAGCGAAGCGAGCAGGTAGCGCACGTCCTCGCCTGGGGCGACGGAGAGTACCGAGCCGCCGACGACGCCGGCAAAGCCCGCCAGCCCGGCACCGAGCGCGAAGACGATGGCGAAGACGACGTGGACATTGACGCCGGAAGCGGAAAGCATGGCGCGGTCATCGACGCCGGCGCGGATCATCATGCCGACACGGGTGCGATTGAGCATCAGCCACAGCAATATGCCGATGGCGACGGCCGCGACCAGAACCAGCATGCGGTAGAGCGGGTAGGAGAGGAAGACTGCTGTGCCGTTGGATTTGAGCGCGGTGACGATCGGCAGTTTTATTGCGCCACCCAGCCAGTCGGGCAGCTGGAACTGATAGGTCGTGCCGCCCCAGACGGCCTGCATCAGGTCGGCGGCGACGATGGAAATGCCTATGGTCACCAGCGTCTGGCGAAGATCGTCACCCTCCAGCCGGCGGAAGACGAAGACCTGCATCAGCACGCCGATGACGGCAAGCGCCAGGAAACCGCCGGCGACGCCGAGCAGCCAATAGCCGGTGCGGTCGGCGACTTCATAGCCGATATAGGCGCCGAGCAGGTAGAGCGAGCCATGGGCGAGGTTGACATTGCGCATCAGGCCGAAGACCAGCGTGAAGCCGCTGGCGACGAGGAAGTAGAGGCCGGCGAGCGTCAAGCCATTGAGGAGCGCACTGACGAAGGCCTTCTTGGAGATCAGGATGCCATTCAGCCATGCCGGCCAGATGCCGAAAATTAGCCAGGCAAGCAAAGCCGCAATCAGCAGATAGACGACGATCCTCAGCGACCGCGCGCTGACCGGCGCGGTCGTCAGATCGGTCGAACCTGCTGGCTGAACTGGCGTGGTCATGCGGTCAGCCGCCGGCGTTGTTCGTTCATCTGCGGCGCCTTGTGGAACTTGCCATTGGCCATGATCGCCAGCAGTCGTTTATGGTCCTGCAGGATGCGGACATCGGCGAGCGGATCGCCATCGACCAGGATCAGGTCGGCGAGATAGCCTTCCTTGACCTGGCCCAACTCATCGCCCATGCGCATGATCTGGCCGCCATATTTGGTTGCTGCCAGCAGTGCCTCCATCGGCGAAAAGCCGAGCATTTCGACAAAGGTCTGGATGTCCTTCGCGTTGGTGCCCTGCGGCGTCCAGGCAAAGCCGTAGTCGCCGCCGATGCAGATGCGGATGCCGCGGCGATGCATCTTCTTCATCGTGTCGACGCACATTTCGAGCTCGCGCTCGTAGAGATCGGCAATGCGCGAGCCTGGCTTGATGCCCCAGGGCTCGGCATAGCGGGCGGTGTTGATCAGCCAGGCGATGCCCGGAGCGACGAAATGCTTGTCCTTGGCCGCTTCGAGCATGTCGAGCGCTTCGCTGTCGGCGAAGGAGGCGTGATAGATATTGTCGACGCCGTGGCGGATGCATTGCTTGACCGAACCGGAGGAGCGGGCATGTGCCGAGACCACCTTGTTGCGACAGCGGGCCTCGGAAACGGCCATCGCCACTTCCTCTTCCGACATCGGCGTTTCCTCGGCGCCCATGCCGGTGATTTCTTCGCCCGAAAGATTGAGCTTGATCGAGTCGACGCCATATTTGATCAGCGTGCGAACGGTGCGGCGGACCTCTTCCGGGCCGGAAACAACGATGCCGAGATTGAGGCCCTCATGCGGGATATGCGACGGGGCGGAGTCGCCCAAGCCTCCGACCGTGGTGATTTCGGGACCGGCGGCGAGATAGCGCGGTCCGGGGAAGCGGCCTTCGTTGATGAAGCGCTTGCAGACGACGTCGAGCCGCGGCTTGGCGGCAGCGGCACCACGGCCGCCGGTGAAGCCGGCGTCGAGCACCAGCTTGGCCATTTCCATGGTCACCAGCATGTGCTCCTCGACCTCCATCATCTGGATCGGGTCGATGCCGGGGGCATTGTTCCAGGAGAGGTGCAGATGCGCGTCGATCAGGCCCGGCATCAGCGTGGCGCCCATGCCGTCGATAACGGTGACGCCCGAGCCATAGGAGGTCTGGCCGGTGCTGAAGCGGGACGAGCCCTTGGTGATCTGCTTGATGCGATTGCCCTGGATCAGGACTTCACCGGTATAAGGATATTCGCCGGTGCCGTCGAAAATGCGGACATTGGTGAACAGCGTGCCTGAAGACGCGGAGCCGCTCCACGAAGTTGAGTCTATTGCCATATTTTCCTCCCGCCGATCGGACCGGTCCTCCCCGGTCGCCTCGGCTCCTCAATTTAGTCTATGCTTTTGTAGGAAGTCTGCAATCAGCCGGCTGCTTTCCTCGGCCTTTTCTATGGTTAGCCAATGGCCGCTGCGTTCGAGCAGCACCATTTTCGCATTCGGCATTTTATCCTTGAGTGCCGTCGCCATGCTCGGTGGGGCGACGGGGTCGGTGTCGCCGGCCACCAGCAGAACCGGGCTGAGGATGCGCTCGGCGGGCAAGGCTTGCGCCTTCGACAGCGCCTCGCAGCTCTTGGCATAGCCCTCGGGAGGCTGGCGCATGACGCTTTCGCGCACAAAAGCCACGGCCGCCGGCTTGTCGGAATGAGTGGCGGGGGACAGTGTCGCGGCGATGATCTGGTCGGCAATCGTGTCCATGGCGCCGCTGCGGGCCGTTGCGGCGCGGCTGATCAGGCCATTGCGGGCGGCATCCGGCGGTTCCGTCAGCGCGCCGAACAGTGCGAGCGAGCGAACACATTGCGGCATATGGACCGCGATATGCTGGCAGACCAAAGTGCCGAGTGAATGGCCGGCGAAATGCGCGTTCGGCACACCGAATTCTCTCAGACCGGCGACAATGGCTTCAGCGAAAGCCGCGATGGTCTGCGGTTCCACCGGCACGGCTGAGCGGCCCGAACCAGGCAGGTCCGGCCGGTAGACAGCAAAATTCCTCAGCGCCGTCATCAGCGGCTGCCAGGTGTTGGACGAACCGCCGAGGCCATGTACCAGCACGACCGGTTCGCCATCACCGGCAATGTCGAAGACGATGCCGCCCGCCGTCTTGCTCGGCATTACACCGCCTCCGCGAAGCGGTTTTCCAGCGCACCGATGCCATCGATCTCGACGCGCACGACATCGCCGGGTTTGAGGTACTTTGGTGGGTTGAAGCCGATGCCGACACCGGCCGGCGTGCCGGTGGCGATAATGTCGCCGGCATTCAGCGTAATGCCCTGTGAAATGGTCGAGACCAGGGTCGGGATATCGAAGATCAGCTGGGCGATCTTGGCATCCTGGCGCAGTTCCTGGTTCACATAGCTGCGGATACCGGAATTGACGATGTCGATCTCGTCCTTGCTGACGGCCCAGGGGCCCATCGGGCAGAACGTATCCTGCGACTTGCCGATCAGCCATTGGCTGTATTTGCCCTGCAGGTCGCGGGCCGTGACGTCATTGACGATCGTATAGCCCCAGATATGGTCGAAAACATTTTCCTTGGCGATGCGGCGGCCGGGCTTGCCGATGATCACGGCCAGTTCCGCCTCATAGTCGATCGCCGTCGACACGGCCGGGTCGATGATCACGCGGGCGTGGTTGGCAACCACCGTTTCCGGCAGTTTCGAGAAGATGATCGGTTCTTTCGGCACAGCGCCGGCTGCAGCGCTGGAATCGAAGCCGCTCTTGGCGAATTCGTGCGCGTGCTCGTAGTAATTTTTGCCGACACAGAAAATGTTGCGGCGGGGAAGCGGGATAGGTGCCTCGATCTCGACCTGGCTGAGCGGCACCGGCGATAGGGTGGAGGGAAGATTGCCGCCGCGGTCGATGATTGCCATCAGGCCGCAACGCGCCTCGTCGACGGTCAGGTCGAAGGGCGAGACCTGATTGCGATCGAGGTCGACGATGCCGACACGGCGTTCGCCCGCCTGGGTGAAAGTTGCGATCTTCATGCTTCCTCCAGTGAACCGGTTTTGAACCAATTCGGTCTGATTTTGAGCCAGCGTAGAGGCCTTTGGTTTACAACGCAAGCGGATTCTGTGAGGGGTCCAGGATGAAAAACGCGTTGCCCGATATCCTCCGATCCGGAAGAACTCGTTCGTCAGTGTCGAAATGCGAGATGCCAGAGGTCATCGCAATCACTGGTGATTGGTAAGGAAATCCTTTAATATTCTGCTGCTTATAGAGAAATGAGGTTTTCACGGTCGCCGGCTGCAAACCTCGGCGTTTGGTCCTCCGTCTGCCCTTGTATCTACGGAATCCACCGATTTTTCGGTTGCCGACGTAAATCGTGACGATATTTCGCACAATGAACCACTGGAATTCCTGTGCGACTGTTGGTAAACGTGGTTCAGTTCCGGGTCAGATAAGGATCGTCCTGCATGCCAAGACTTGTTGCGTCAGACATTGCCGGCGCATTGCGGAAGCGGATTTCCTCGGGCGAATGGGCCGATCTCGGCCGCATGCCGCCGGAGCGGGATCTGGCGAGCGAATTCGGCGTGGCGCGCAACACCATCCGCCGCGCGGTCAGCCTGCTGGAAGAGGATGGTACGGTGACCAAGCAGTCCGGCCGCGGCACTTTCCTGCAGCCGGAGCAGAAGGACACATTGGCCCAGGCGGTGGCGCGCATGGAGGGCGCAAGCCCTGCCGACATGATGGAAATCCGGCTGCTGCTCGAACCCTCGGCAGCCCAGTTCGCCGCCACCAATGCCAGCACCGGTGAACTCAACCTCGTCCGCGAGGCGCATCAGACCGCCTGTGACAGCACTGACATGCCCGACTTCGAGCATTGGGATGCCGAGTTCCACAACCGTATCTTCGCCTGCTCACGCAATGATTTCCTCAAGGAAATCCATAATGTCATGCGTATCCTGCGCAACCAGTTGCCATGGTTCGAGATGAAGCGGCGGTCCTTCTCCGAGGAGCGGCGCCAAATCTATTGCACCGAGCATGGCGTGATCCTCGCCGCGCTCCTGCGTCGCGACCCGGAAGCGGCGCGGGCAGCCATGCATGCGCATCTGCTGACGGTGCAGAGGAATCTGCTGGGGCGGTGAGGGCGGACGTCGACGAATTCGCCGATCTATTCAACGGCGAATTTCGTGCTGCTCGGCTGCGTGTGCCGCCTTGCCATTATTGATGCGCTCGTCACCAAAGGCGCTGCACCGTCGATCCCACGTCTCCGCCCGCCCGGCTGGGCGGGCCAGATATTTAGATCCATGCACAGCGCCGATCGCGCCGATCACCCGAAGATGAAATCGTCCGCGGTGACGCTGGCGAGCTGCGTCGCCTTGAGCGTGATGCTGTCATGGCTGTCGAAGGTGATGACCACGTC
>NZ_JBFUFF010000152.1:0-11136 GCF_056403555.1 Rhizobium sp. P2_G2 | reverse complement strand
GACGAGGAGTGGAAGGAACGGCTAAAGCGAGAGCAGGACGAACAATATATCCGCGAGGCGCAGCGCCAACGGATGGCGCGGCTTCAGGCTCGCGCCACGGCGCTCGATTCGCCGCTGAAAGTCGACATCTCAGAAGTTGAGAAAACCGCAGCAAATCCCACCGATCCCAGCCGTCAGAATACGACAGCGACTACGAGCAATGCATCCGATCTCTATGCCGCCGCCATGAAATCCGGCCTCGCGGGGCAGACCGTCGATCAGAACGGCCAAGCGACCAAGGAGGATTTCTTCAATCAGGATATCAAAGACCTGGGCTATCTGCCGAACAAGGTTGTACCGCAGATGTCCCTCTACGAGCTGAAGCGCGGCTCGGTCATTCCTGCCACTTTGATCACCGGCCTCAATTCCGATCTTCCGGGCAGGATCACAGCGCAGGTCAGCCAGAGCGTCTACGATAGTGCTACCGGTTACCGCCTGCTCATTCCGCAAGGCGCCAAATTATTCGGCCGTTATGATTCCAAGGTGTCCTTTGGCCAGGAGCGCGTTCTCGTTGTCTGGACCGACCTCATTTTCCCGAATGGATCGACCCTACAAATTGGCGGCATGGCCGGCACCGATGCCGAGGGCTATAGCGGTTTCAGTGACAAGGTCGATCGCCACCTCTGGCGAACATTCGGATCGGCTGCCCTAGTCGCATTGATCGGAACCGGGATCGACATGTCTATGCCTCAAAGTTCGACGCTCGAGACACAAGAGACGGCGTCCGATGCTGCTAGGCGGAATTTCGCGGAATCGTTCAGCCGGGTCGCCGAGCAAACGATCTCGAAGAATCTGGACGTCCAGCCGACGATCCAAATTCGACCTGGCTACAAATTCAATGTCCTTGTCGACCAGGACATCATTTTCCCATCTGCCTACAGGGAAAACTGAGCGGAGCCTATTTCAGAGGTTGAAAACAAATGTTGCGATACAATCACACATTCGCGATAATATTACTAATATAATCATGTTTTCGACGGGAAAGCTTGATCCCTGCGATAGCGCAGTTAGAGCACTAGCATGCCTCGATTTTTGAGGCCCAATAAGAAACATGCAACCTGGTTGCGTTCATTACCTCAAACGGGAGGACGTGAATTGAATCAATGGTTTGAGAAGCTCACTGAAGTGGTCGTGCTTGCCCAGGACGAAAGCGGCGTCAAATTCGCGCTTCAGCGCGCGGCGATGAACGCTGGATTCTGCGCCTATGCCTATCTGAGTTTGCAAGCCGAGATGCCGAAGGCGATCTCCAGCTATGCGCAGGCGTGGCAGCAGCGGTACTTTGAACGCCACTATTCAAAGATCGATCCAATTGTGCGGGACGCGCACAGCAGGATGGAGGCGTTCGCCTGGTCGAATCGAGCGACCCCGAAAATGACGAAAACCCACCGAACGTTCTGCGACGAGGCCTCGGAGTTTGGTATTCGATCCGGCGTCTCAGTCCCAATCAGAACGGGGTTTGGTCGATGGGCCATGCTCACCTTTGCATCCGATGACATTGATTTCGCCGAGCAGCAGTCATTGAATCCAGTTGCTGCGGCTGCGGCTGTCGGTCAGGTTCACTCGCGCCTCGAACTGTTGCGCGTGCGACCAACGCGTCATCAGCCCGTTCGTTTAAAGGCAGATGAACTTACTTGCCTGAGATGGTCTGCGGAAGGCAAATCCATGAAGGCGATTGCCACCATTGAGAACACGTCTTATGCGAATGTTGCCTTCTTCATCCGAAATGCAAAGGCGGCTCTTGGCGTGTCGACGCTTCCTCAAGCGACCGCGATGGCGAAGGAGCTCGGGATCATTTAACAGCTAGTGCGCCTTCGGCTTCGTCATTTCGGGAACATAACCGAGGATGTCGAGAAGGGTAGAGACGACAGTTTGCTGAGCGTGAACTGCGATCATCGCGGTGACGTAAGCTCGATCGATTTCATTGTGTCGATCGCCATCACCGGTCGAGGCTTCGAGCATCGCTTCGAGCCGCACAGCTTCATCCCGTAGGCGGCGGTGTTTTTCGACTTCCTGGACGACTAACTCCTCGACTTCCGACGGATCCCTGCCACGCAGCAAGCCGATCAGGGGCCTCAACACCAATTTATCATGCGAAACCGGGTCGTTGTGTTTTTCGTGCACTCTATCCACCAGCATTAACGGTGCGGGTCGCCACTGCATCTATTTACCAAGCCACGTGCGAAGACCGCAATTTACTCAAGCTACGTCACATCCGTGCGATGCCTATTAGCGAATTTGGACACTTTCGCAAAGGGTTGGCGTCGCCACCTAGGAAGGCGCTTACATACTATAGTTGATAAACTTAAAGTATGTAAACGGCGATCTTCCGCGCATGGATATGCGCAAACTGGTCGGCTCGAACTTCACGCGCCTGCGTCGGGAGAAGGGCCTGACGCAGGAGGAAGTCGCGGCTCGATCTGGCTACAGCCAGCAGTACCTCTCAAGTCTCGAGCGCGGCCGACGCAATCCGACCGTCATAACGCTCTATGAAATTGCTCAGGCTCTGGGAGTAAGCCACGTGGATCTGATCATGCCGGCTGATGACGCCGAACTCCATGGAAAATCCGACCTGTGATATAGAGCTTTCGGCTGAAGACCCGCCTTCATGACATGTGCGTCATATGGACACGTCGGATCGAATTGCAGAGGAAGGGATGTATTTGAGTTGGTTGGTAGAGTTTGGCGCCGAACGCCGCTGGCCCGGGGCTCACATGGTCCACAGTAGCGATAGCGGCGCTGCCTGGAGCTTTTCTCCAAATGGCGTGACTCTGTCGTGATCGTGTAAGACGAGCCCACGCACGAAACGCTCGCCGACCGCGTCTTGTAGCTGGCGCAGCCCGCGAAAATCGTCAGATTTCACCGTTGCTGACGCCTTTACTTCTATGCCAACGATCCTGCCGCGCCGATCCTCGATGATGACGTCGACTTCATCTTGGTCTCTCGTTCGGTAGTGCGAGAAAGATAAGCGCCGGCCTGACCAGGATGCCAGCTTCAGCAGTTCCGAAACCACGAAGCTTTCAAGCAGAGCGCCAAATCGGGTCTTGTTGTCGCGCAACGCATCTGCCTCATCCTCTCGCAAAGTGGCAAGCAATCCCGAGTCCAGGAAGTGAAGCTTTGGTGTCTTGACGAGCCGGCTCAACCGGTTGTTGGACCAGGGGACAAGTGTCCTGATCAGAAAGAGGCGCTCAAGGATAGCAACATATTTCTGTGCTGTAATGTTCGACAATCCAAGCGCTGCGCCGAAACTGCTGTAGTTGACCAATTGTCCGGCGTGCTCCGCAAGGACATCCAGCAACCGTGGGAGCCTGTCTATCTGGTCGATGTTTRCGATGTCGCGCACATCGCGGTCCAGGATCAAATCCACATAGTCTTCGAGCCAAGCGGTCCGCCGGTCGGTCGTCGGCCGGCGCAAAGCTTCTGGATAACCGCCCTGTAGCACCGTCGCTATCAGGTCGTCACCAACCACCGTGTCCTCCCCTGTAGAAGGCTCCTCTCCGGCAAACAGCCGATCCAGCAGATGACCCGGGGTGGATCGGATCTCAGATTGGGCAAATGGCAACAGTGGGACAACAGCCATACGACCAGCGAGCGAGTCTGCAATTGCAGGAACGGTGGCCAGATTGGCTGAGCCCGTGAGCAAGAACCGACCAGGCTCATCATCGCGATCGACGCTTTCCTTGATCGCCAATATCAATTCGGGCGCCCGTTGCACCTCGTCGATCACGGCCCGTTTGATGCCTCGGACAAAGCCGATCGGATCGGTCCTTGCTGCATTAAGCGTACCGAGATCGTCGAGGGTGATAAATGGACGATCGGAGCCAGAGACCTGTCGCGCAAGGGTCGTCTTTCCGGCTTGCCGCGGGCCGGCGATGAGCACGACGCGTGTGTCAGCCAGCGCAGTTTCAACAATCGGTCGGGCTTTTCGTTCTATCAGCTTTTTCGGTGGCGGTGAGTCTGTCATCGGCTATCATTAACCGAGTCGTCGGCCAATTTAAAGTATACGCCCGGCTAATTTTAATTTTCGCCACGGCTAGTTAAAAGCAACGTCAGCCTCGCTCGGACCGCACTCCTGACAAATTGTAAGGGTTGAAGGCCCGGACCAACCTCTGGGGAGTTACACTAATATCATGCTTTTGAATCGCACTAATTTTCTGCATTTTGACCGCATAGAAGGACAACCCAACGCTAATGCTGGCCACCGATCCGAGAAAGATCGATCCGGATGCCAGCGTCTTGCACCTTCGATTGAGAAGACGCGCTTGGCTCAACAGGTTGATCGGCCGTCGTTGGCACGTCGCGCTGGACGGCACCGCTGGGTTGCTCGACTACCGCACTGCCCGGATCCTTAACCTGAAACACGCTCTCTCCCTCGAACTCGCCCGTTTTCCAGGAATAAACGGCGTCCTCGAATATCTGTGGGAAAACGTCCGCACTCTTGGGGTTTCCATACCATTTGGCGACGATCCGAAGGATCTTGGCGAACATCGTGGTGCCCATGCGAAGGTTCGCGCAGGGCTCGACTATATCCGCTTTCAGTTCCGATGCGTCCTGCACGCCGACACCAGCTGGAAACTGCGTGAGGCCCACGCGAACGACTGCATGCCCCACACTCTGCCGGATGATCTCCATTGCCTGATCCGTCGTTGTCGCTTTCGGAACGAGGATCAACCGTCCCCCCGATTTCACCGTGATTGCGAGTGGATCGGGATTTCCTACCGCATCAAGGAATTGCTCGACGATCGCGGGTTTCAGGGAGGGATCCGCGCATTGTTTGATCAAAATGGCGTCCAGCATCGATGGCTCCAGAGCTCAGCTGTTGAAGGAAATGACGAGGGGTTTGGCGAAGAGACGCGCCCAGGCTTCAGAGCTGGCACGTTGAATTGCGACGACGGACGTGCCGGCAGTCCACCAATCGTTGCCTACGGCAACGATGATGTCCGGATCGTGCGTCATCGATTGAAGGATCGGCCAGACGATCAGTTGCTCGTAGCATATCAAGGGCGCAATGCGCGTCCCGGCGACCTGGGTCACTGGGTTTTCGAAGAAATGGGGGTGGGTTTCGCCACTATCGCCCGTCCAGACCTGCCACGGCTGCCACATCGAACCCGGAACAGGCATCCGCTGCCGGTACACGATATCGCTCCGGTGCTCGGTGATGGTCAAAAGAACGTTGTCGTAGCCGGATGCCTGGACGACCGAGGCTCCAGCGAGGACCGTCAATTCGCTACCCTTCAATTCCTGTTGCCAAAGACGGCGCACGGTCGGTGTCCAGAAGCCCAAAGCGCTTTCCGGGAGAACGATATTTTTGATGCTGCCGGATGCATCGTCTCTAACGGTGGCAATCAGGGCACGGTGGTGTTGAATGCTTGCGTCACGTCCGAGAGATGCACCGAGTTCCAGATCGACACCGCGCCAGCCATCGGGTAGAGGCGCCTCGGTCCAGATCGCGGCGGACCAAAGCCAAAAGCCCGTGAAGGCGATGGCGACAGCCGGCCACATGCGGGTTACGAGGCCCATGAGGCCGGCTGTCATTGCCACCAGTCCCCACCACCCCCATCCAGGAAACAGCACGCCGGCCGCCGTCACGGGATGCGCCCAGCCGGTGATGCCGAGGGGCGGAAACGCCATAAGCACCGCCGCCATGAGATAGAGAAATGGACGAAGGCGAGCATGCCTCGTCCAAAGGATCGCATGCACGGTGACAAAACTTAGGGATGCGCAGAGCCACAGAGCAAAGCCCGGCCATAGGTCGGACGCATAGAAAGCCGCGACGCCTTGTGGAAGACCGCGCGATGCCGCCAGGAAATACCCGGCAGAGACGAGCGCCACCACAGATCTGCTTTGCGCTCGCGCCCAAAGAATTGGAAACGCCAATGCGATGGGGAGCAGTAGGACGTGACCACTCCACCCGACCGACCCGGCAATGATCGCAGCGGTGATCAGCAGCGTTGGTTCGAGTTGATCACGGTGCATAGGTCAGGACCTGTTGTGCCAGACCAAGAATGCCGGAGGCTGGGACGGGACCGAAATAGCGGGAATCGTAGGAGCCCCCGAATGACGAGTGCAGGAAGACGCGACCCGCCGGCACGATCCCGCCCCCGAACGGCGTCAACGGTCGTCCCAATCCGTCTCGATGCCGAAGATCGGAGCGAGGAACTGGATGTCCATCGATGCTGACGCTTATGCCGATGTCGACGCGCTGTCCGGCGATGGCGATCACCTTCTTGATCAGCGGGGCGATGCCGCCCGGGCAAAGGCCGGAGCGCAGATAACCGCGACCGCGCGCCTCCTGCATGGCCGCCGTCCGCGGCGGGCAAATGAAGACGACATCGCCAGCGGCAGGTGGGCGATTGAGCTTGACGATACGCCAGAGACCGAGCGGTTCGCTCGGGGTGAGGTTGATCCGATAGCCGCCAAACCCGGCCATCACGATTGCAGCAAGAAGCACTGCTGTGACCGTCGCCACGGCAGGAAGGAGTGGTGTGTGAGGCCGCCGCGCAGGCGCCATTTCCATGTCAGGCTTGTTCATTTCAGCGACAGTCCCTGACCCTTGGTCTGGCGCATCGTCTCTGCCTGTTTCACGGCTTCGACGGTTCGCTCATGCGCACTGAGTTTCTGCACCACGCGCATCAGGCTCCAGGCCGACTGGACTTCTGCCTTCTGACCGGGGCTCATGCCCGCAGTAATCGTCTTGAAGGTTTCACCATTGGTGTCCTTGGCGGCCAAGGGCAGGAAGGTGCGTTCACCGAAACGCTCAGCGACCGCCTTGGCAAATCCCTCCAGTTCCGCCTTCACCATCTTGTCGGCCAGCGCGAATTCGAGTGCCGACGGAAGGTCGTTGCGATCAATGGCGTCGCGCACGCGCTCGAGTGTCTGACGCGCATTCGGAGGGAGTGCCGGAATGTCAATCGACACCTTGCGGCGGACCGCCACTTCCTCCGCCTGATAGCGTTGTTCTGCTAGGCTGCGCTGGCGCATATAGTCGCCAAGGCTTTGGGCCAGCGCGGGAACATTCCGCTCGGCGCGATCGCGGTCATGCTTTTCGACGCGACTTGCGAGCAAGCCGGATTTCCCATTGAGCGGACCAAAGCTTTCCGGCTGGCTGGAAATCTTCGCAAGCGTGTCTTTCGCGACCGCCTCGTCCTTCAGCATGGCGTCGACGTTGACTGATTTGAAAGCGGCTTCGGGCTGCGCATAGACCAGATGGAAACGGGTCGACACGTCCTCCCATTGTTTCTTCAAACCAGGGTCTGCTTCGAGCTTGTCGGCGACCGCCTGTTCGACAGTTTTCGGGAATGTCGCGATACCGGCAACCATCGGCCTGGTCTCCTTGCTGCTTTGCGAGTGGGTTGGTTTGGGGGCTTTGGCGAAGCCGAGTTTGGCGCCAATGGCGAGGAGCCGGTCGGCAAGATCGGCCAGTTTCTGCTTATGGCGGATCGTCCATTCTAGCCGGTCGCGGGCAACGGTTCGGGCCACGTTTACGAGATGCAGGCCGCGCGCTTCTGCAAACCGCAACGCTTGGCGATAGAGGCTGCCCTTCTCGTAATCGAGCGTGGTCTCCTTGGCATTCTTTCGCGACAGGATCTTTATCAGGCCGCCAGCGAAAGCGAAGGATCGAGAGCCGTAATAGACGCGGAGATCCTCACGATGACGCGTCATCGCCACATAGGTCAGATGGCGATCCAGGGAGAGGGACGCGAGCACCTTCACCCTGTCTACAGTGGTGCCCTGGCTCTTATGGATCGTGGTGGCATAGCCATGGTCAAGATTGTTGTAGAAACGCTGTTCGACGGTAACCTGGCGGCGGTGCTCGCCTTCGCCGATCTCTGCGACAATGCGGTCTTGAGCGGCTTCGACGACCTTGGCGAGCATRCCGTTCTTGACGCCCAGCGAGCCCTCGTTCTTCAGGAATACGATCTGGTCGCCGGGCGCGAAATTGCGGTCTCCGTCCTCCGTCCGGAAGGCGAATCCTTCGCCAAGGATGCGGCGCTCGACGAGCTCGGCCCGTGCCATCTCATTGAGCGTGCGCACATCACGACGGAGGTGGGCGAGGATCAATGTCGTCTTGGTCGGATCGTAGTCCCGGTTCCATTCCGCGACGAGGTTTTCGACGGCTTGAGCTTTTAGTTCAGAGCCTACTATCCGGCCACTCGCACGATAAGCATCGACCGCCTTGCTGACATTGCCGCGCGCAAGATCGAGCGACGCGTCGCGCATCCATTGCTCGCGCTGACGATAGATGGTTTCGAGTTCGGCATAGCCGATGCGATCGGCAATCGCTCGGAACGCCGCCCCCGCTTCGATCGGCTGAAGCTGTTCCGGATCACCGACCAAGACAAGCTTGGCGCCGGCCTTCGTCACCATCTCGACCAGGTGCGCCATCTGCCGCGACGACACCATGCCCGCCTCGTCGAGAACGAAGACGGTCTTTGCGTCGAGCTGGTTTCGACCTTGGTTCCAGCGAAGCTCCCAGGACGAAAGCGTGCGCGATGCGATCCCCGCTTCCTTCTCCAGTCCCTCCGCCGCCTTGCCGGCGAGCGCGCTCCCAACGACACTATATCCAGCCGCTTCCCACGCCTCGCGCGCTGCCTTCATCATCGTCGTCTTGCCCGCGCCGGCGCGACCGATGACGGCCGCGATCCGCTCGGGTCCCGCCACATGCTCGATCKCTGTCCTCTGCTCCTGCGACAAACGAGAATGGCGCGCAAACGTCGTCTCCAGCACTGCCCCCCGAACGCCATGGGAAGATCGCCCAGAAAGCCAGATTGCGCGGTTTGCCATCTCCGCTTCCAGCCGGATCAGCTCACGCGTCGTGTACTTCGCCGGCACCTGGGTCCCGGTCGCAAACGAGATCCTCTCGCGCTCGAGACGCAGCGCCTCGGGGCTCTGCAGAACGCGAGCCATTAAGCTCTGGAATAGGGCAGCATCGTCGACATAGCGATGCAGAGCTTTTGCCACGTCGCGCGCATCGAAGACGCTTTTCTCACGGGTGATCAGGTCGAGGACGATTTCCGGCCGACGCTGGATGCGACGAGCGTTCTCACTTCGTCGTGCCTCCTGCAGCTCGATCCGCTCAAGCTTAGGTGAGCCTGCCGATGACTGTTTTTCCGCCTGCTCCGCCTTACGGTCGATGGCCGTTGCGCCGACACCGATATGGATCGTCGGCTCAACGTCGATGCCCTGCTTTTCGAAGGATCGGCCATCGATCCGGATATCAAGATCGGCCATCGCCAGATGCCGGTTCTGGCAGGCGAACCAGCCGTCGCGAAACGCGTTGAAGTCGTCGAGGCTTCCGGCCCAGAGTTCATAGACGATCTTGCCAACGTCGTTGCGGATCGGATTGCCGTCCGGCGCGAGAACCGCGACCTTCTTGGCGCCGAACCCGTCTTCGATGAGCGGCCGAAGCGTCGTCATCAGATGCACGTGCGGATTGCCCGGCGCATCATGATAGACCCAATCGGCCACCATGCCCTTCGCGGTGATGTGGTGTTCGACGAAGTCTCGAACAAGCGCGATATTCTGCTCGGCCGTCAGTTCGATCGGCAGCGCAATCGTCACATCCTTGGCGAGCTGGGCATCGGAGCGCTTCTCGAAATCCTCGACCCGATTCCAGAACGCTTCCGACGCACCGGAAACCGAGCGATCGGCGATCATCGCCCGCAGCCATTCAGGTGCATTGGCTGGGACGACGAACTCTTCATGCAGGAGGCCCAGCTTGCGAGTGTAATCGATCGTTCGCGCTTCCCGCTCGTATTCCATCTTGGCGCAGTGCCGATAGGCCGCCGACAGCACGGCGCTGCGGCCGGAACCGCGGGCAACGACACTGACGGAGAAATGAGGAACGGCCACGGCGGTCTGAGCTCCCGATTGCAAACGAAATCGACGCATTCGTCGAGGGCGGCGGCCCCGCCAGGGGACAAAAGCAGAGCGTCGCATCAGCGACGTATAATTGCGCCCTTGGAAGCCGCTCCTTCGGAACGGCCGGGATCATGCTTAAAGGCGTTGGCTCCGCCAACTCGCATTTCTGTTAGTAGATCGGCACGCCGATCTCGTGGAATCTCACGCCGTTCAAACTGTGAAACGGCATGAAAGGACGACCGGGAATGAAGAAGCCTTCCTCCAAGATCCGCGACGAAATCGCCAGACTCCAGGAAAAGCTCAAGGCTGCGGAAACGCGCGAAGCCGAGCGGATTGGTCGGATTGCACTGAAGGCCGGCCTTGGCGAAATCGAGATCGAGGAAGGCGAGCTCCAGGCGGCCTTCGAGAATCTGGCGACACGGTTTCGCGGAGGACAGGGCGTTTCGACCGGAGGGAAGAAGGGCGACGGGGCCGCCAGTACCGGCGCTTCGACCGCGACGGTCCCGCCTGGCGCGGCTCAGAGCGGCAATGGCGAGGCTTGAGCGAATGGCGAGGACGACGACATCCGATGCCCGCAAGAAGGACACTCGCGAGAAGATCGAGCTCGGCGGCCTGATCGTCAAGGCAGGCTTGCGATACGAGAAACGCGCGCTCCTGCTCGGGGCGCTGATTGAACTCAGCTCCCGGCTGAAGGCTGACGAGGGCGAGCGGGCGCGATTGATCGCGATCGGGGCGGAGGCGTTCAGCGATGACGGCGAATAGGTTTGCTCTCGCCGTCGCCCCGGTCGTGCTCATGATGTTGGTCGTCATCGGCATGGCCGGGGTCGAGCAATGGCTTTCGACCTTCGGCAAGACGGAAGCCGCGAGGCTCGCCTTGGGCCGGGCTGGAATCGCCGCTCCCTATGTCGCCGCCGCGGCGATCGGCGTGACCTTCCTGTTCGCAAGCGCCGGCGCGACGAACATCAAGTTCGCAGGCTGGGGCACCGCCACGGGAAGCATCGCGACGATCATGATCGCGGTGATGCGCGAGGCGACACGTCTTGCCGCTTTCACCGGGCGGGTTCCGGTGGGCAAGTCCATCGTCTCCTATCTCGACCCCGCGACGATGATCGGCGCGGCCGCGGCACTGATGGCGGGATGTTTCGCGTTGCGCGTCGCGCTGATCGGCAATGCCGCCTTCGCCCGGGCCGAACCGAAACGGATTCGGGGACAACGGGCGCTCCACGGTGAGGCCGATTG